>JBMOHX010000323.1:0-4706 GCA_049317625.1 Phycisphaerales bacterium | reverse complement strand
CGACGACAGCGCCGACAAGGCCGCGCGGTTCATCATGGACTGCAACCAGCGCAAGATCCCGATCATCTTCCTGCACGACACGACCGGCTTCATGGTCGGCCGCGACTCGGAGCAGGGCGGCATCATCCGCGCCGGCGCCAAGATGGTCAACGCGATGAGCAACTGTGTGGTGCCGAAGATCGTCGTCATCACCGGCGGCAGCTACGGCGCCGGCAACTACGCCATGTGCGGCCGCGCGTTCGACCAGTTCCTCGCCTTCGCGTGGCCGAGCGCCAAGTGCGCCGTCATGGGCGCCAACCAGGCCACCGGCGTTCTGACAACCATCGAAGAAGCCTCCCGGAAGCGCAAGGGCGAGACCATCGACCCCGAAACCCACAAGCAGATCTACGCCGCGATCCACGCGGGGTACACGGAACAGGCGGACATCCGCCACGCCGCGGCACGAGGCTGGCTCGACCGCATCATCGAGCCGCACAACACGCGCGCGGAACTCATCACCGCCCTCGAAGCCGCGAACCAAGGCTGGGACTACGCGCAGCCCTTCAAAACGGGCGTGTTGCAGACTTGAGAAAGCGAAGAGCGAAAAACGAAAAGCGAAAATCAAGAGCAGCCGGTGCCACGACAACCCGCTGCGGGTTGTCGTGGGAACTGATTGTGCCAAGATCGGCGCGCCGGCGTGAGACGCTGGTTCGTCACACTACATTCAAAGTAGCCGCCGCTCCTCTATCATTCCTCATGCTCCTCCGAGGCGTTCAGTTCCCCGATCAACCTCTCGTCGATTTCTGCCGCCGACACGGCGTGACGCGCCTCTCGCTCTTCGGCTCGATCCTTCGCGACGACTTCCGCCCCGACAGCGACATCGATGTCCTCGTCGAGTTCGCCCCGGGCATCTCCTACAGCCTGCTCGACCTCGGCGGCATGCTCATGGAACTCCGCGAGATGCTCGGGCGCGATATGGATCTGAAGACTCCCCCGTTCCTCTCCCCGCGCTTTCGTGAGCACGTGAAGCGGGAGTCCAGAGTGCTCTATGCCGCATAGCCGCGGCGGCCCCACAGGCTACACGCCGCCTCCGGATCCGTCGGACGAGATCGTCATCCCGCGGTGGGAGTTCGCTCCAACGGACGACGGCTTCGTTCTTCGCCCAGTGTCATCCTTCGGCCGCCACCACCGCTGGGTCGTCGCGGCGTGCATCGCAGTGCCAGTGGTGTTCGGGCTCGGAGTTTCCGCCCTCGTCAGCGCCGATTGGTTTGTCTGGTTGCTCGTAGGCGGCGCGGAGTTCTGCATTCTCCTCTACATGCTCTCCATCCACCTCTACGCACAGGACGTCCCGGACCTCGCCGACTTCACACGCGAGCGAGGTTCTATCAAGTTCATGAGGTCGGGAAGGGAACTCGCGGTGCGAGACATTGCCCGATTCGAAGTCGTGAGCGTGACCTATGCCTTCAAGCAACCGAGCGGCTGGTCGAACTGGGTCGAGTGCCACCTCGTCTGCTGCTCGCGAACTTCCTCAGGCGACCTCGTGTGGCACCCGATCATCGGAGGTGCCGCGGGATCGGGCGGATGGAGTTGGCGGACGCCGAAGGATCTGGCGGCAGCGCTCGGTGTTCCGCTCAGCAAGCCCCATGTGGTGGTAGATAGCCCCGGTTAGCCGCTAGCCAGCATCGGCCTCAACGCACTGCGAAGGAATACCGCCGTGACCATGCTCGTGCATCTCATAGACGAACGCCAATCCTCATCCGTCCGCCGCTCCGGCCTGAAGGGCGTACCTCGCGAAGTCTCGACGAATGGCACCCGTATCTCGCTCGACGCCGCCGTCTACGCCATGCCCGTACTCCCCAGCTTCTTCGCCAGCCATCAGTGGCTGCGCGAACTCAAGCGCCGGGGCATGCGCACAATCTCCGCGGCATACTTCCGCATGAGAGCCGATGCCCGCGTCTGGGTAGGCAAATACAACGGCGATCATCGGTGCGTCCCGCTCGGTCATGCCGCGGGGCTCATCATGCACGAAACCGATCCCCGCGGCTGGGAGATCGTCATCCCCAATAGCGTTCCCGCGAAAGCGATCCAGTCCATCCGAGCCGTCCCACAGGTTGTCGGCTGGCGTTTCTTCCCCGAAAGCCACAAGGACGGTCCATGGAAGTGCGTGTGCGCCTTCTGCCTCGAGAGCAACAAGGGTGAGATCAAGGCGAAGAAGTTCGTCCGACGCCTGATCGAAAGACACGGGGCCAACGAAAGTCCCGAAGACGAAGACTTCGCACGCGTCGTCAAGTGGGTCAAGAGAAAGTGATGTCGCCGCTTTCCCCGGTGCCACGACAACCCGCTGGGTCAGGTCAGCAGGCCCGATCCCAGATCGCGAAGAACAGGATCACGTCGTCACCGTCAACGCCGCCGTCCTGGTTCACGTCCGCCTCGATCAGCCCGCGATCCCAGTCCGCGAAGAACGCGATTACATCATCGCCGTCCACCCCGCCGCTCAGGTCGTAGTCCGCCAGCGACCGCACCGACACGAACGCCCCCACCGTCGGGAACACGCCGCACGCGTCCGTCAGCAGGCAGTCGTAGTACCCGCCATCGTCGCAGTTGATGTCCGCGATCGACAGCGTCGGCGTCGTTACACCGAAGTACCGCCCATCCTCGCCCTCCACGATCGGCGTGTACTCCCCGAACCGCTGCCGCTTGCGCCACTGATACGTGATCGTCGACGGAGACTGCGAGCTCACCGCCTCTGTCGTCAGCTCCACCACCTGCCCGCTCGTGAACAGCACGTCCACCGGCTGCGCCGAGATGTCGATGCTCCCCGCGCCGAAGAACACCGTCCCCGGCTGCCCGGGCCGAGTCCCCGTGCCACCGAGCGCGACGATGTTCGCCAGCGGCACGCTGTTGTTGCACGAGTAGATCGCGATGCGACCACCGCCGCCCGCGCCCGCGTCCGTTCGCGCGCTCACCGTGCCGTTGGCCGTGATGATCCCCGAACCCGTCACGTTGATCGCGTGGATCCAGATCGAACCACCCGCCGCGCCCGACGATCCGCACGCCGCGCCCACCGTGGAACCGTTCGCGCTGATCTCTCCGTCGACCGTCAGCGTCCCACCCACGTACAGCCGCAGCGCGCCGCCCCCCGTTCCGCCGCCGTTGCAGTCAAGCCCGCTGCCCGAGCCCAACTCAATCGGCGAGGTCACGCTCCCGTACGTCGCACCACCCGGCACAGCCGCCCCGTTGCCCCCGCGCCCACCGTGCCCCGCGCCGCCCTGGCCTCCCGAGTTCGTCGGGTACGACCCCGGCCCCTCGCCCCGCGTGTACCCGCGCCCCGTCAGCGAGATCGCGCCGCCGCTCGTGATCGTCACATCACCCGTCAGCTCCAGCGCGTTCTCCGCGTCGCCCTGCCCGTGCGACACCACGCCGCCGTTGGTCACCAGCATGTTCGCATCAAACCGCAGCACATCGACGAAGTCCGTCGTCTGGTGCCGATTCCCCCCGTTGTCCACGATCAGGCTCGCCGGTGCGCCCGCTGCCTTGATCCACACCGTTCCCGCCCCCGCCCGCCGCGCCGGGTCCGTCGCGGCAGTGTTCGCCGTCCCGCCGTACGCGTGCGCGCTCCCCGTGAAGTCGTTCGTCGTGCACGTCATCGACACGCGCCCACCACCGCCGCCCGCCGAGTCCGACCGCGCACTCGGCCCACCATCGGCCGAGACCACGCCGCTCCCGCTGAACGTCTCCGCCTCCAGCCACACGCTCCCCCCCGATGCGCCCCCCGAACCACACGTCATGCCGAACGTGTTCGCGTTCGCCGTCGCGCGTCCATCAATCGTGAACGTCCCCCCGCTCGTCACGCGGATCGCGCCGCCCCCTCGCGCGCCCGAGTTGCAATCCACCGGCGAGCCCGACCCAAGATCCACCGGCTGATCCACCGATCCGTAGCACCCCAGCCCCGGCAGCCCCGACCCGTCGCCGCCGCGACCACCATGCCCCGCCCCCGGCTTCCCGCCGCCGCTGAAGTTCAGTGACGACGGCCCCTGCCCCGCGGGATGCCCGCGCCCGTCCACATTGATCTCCGCATCATCCGCGACCATGATGTCGCCCAGGAACGTCAGGTGCGTTCCCGTCGCCCGCGGCGGACACGACAGCGAACCCCCGTTGTCGACGATCAGGTGCGCGCCGAGCTCCTGCTCCCCGCTCAGCTCCGTTCGCTGACCGAGCACGCCGTTGTTGTCGATGATCATCGTCGCCAACCCCGCGCCCGGCTGCAGCCAGATCGTCCCCGCGCCGCCCCTCCGTGCCGCGTTGAACACCGACGCCGGATTGCCGCCCTGCGCGATCATCGTCCCCGTGAACTCCGAGCCCTCGTAGTACACCGCGATACGCCCGCCACCGCCGCCACCCGCGTCCGATCGGCTGCTCGGCGCACCGTTCGCCGCGAACGACCCGCTCCCCGCCAGCGTGCTGGTCTCGATCAGGATCGACCCACCGGTCGCCCCGCTGGCCCCGCAGTTCGCGCCCTTCGTGATCCCCGATGAACTCGCGTACCCATCGTTCGTGAACGTGCCGGCCACCGTCAGATGAAACGCGCCGCCGCCGCGCCCGCCCACGTTGCAGTCAAGCCCGCCTCCCGATCCCAGATCCGTCGGATACTCGAGCGACCCGTAGCACACGCCGCCGAGCACGATCGAGCCGTCGCCGCCGCGACCGCCGTGACCGCTCCCGCCCTG
>JBMOHX010000322.1:0-4729 GCA_049317625.1 Phycisphaerales bacterium | reverse complement strand
AGGCCGTGCCCAGAGTCTCCGTGCTGCTCCCGGTTCTCGATGCCCCCGACACCCTCGCCCGCGCGGCGAGTTGCATCCTCACGCAGACCGAACGCGATCTCGAGCTCCTCGTCATCCTCAACGGCAGCGGCCCCGAGACTCGGAACGTCGCCGCGAGTCTGAGTTCCTCCGACGATCGCGTGCGGCTTCTCCACCTCTCGAGCGCGAACCTGGCGTCGGCGCTGAACGCCGGGCTGCACGCGGCGGCCTCGGGGCTCATCGCTCGCATGGACGCGGACGACGAGTGCACGCCCGATCGCCTCGAGGTACAGCTCGAACACCTGGCCGAGCATCCCACCGCCGCGGGTGCCGCGTGCGATTGGGAGGTTCGCGCGCCCGATGGCTCGCTGATGGCGATCAACCGGCCACCCCGCTCACCCGACGAGGGCGCGTGGCGGCTGCTGGTCGAGAACCCCTACCCCCACGGCGGGATGGTGCTGCGCGCGGGTCGCGTGCTCGAAGCCGGCGGATACGACGCACGCCTCGCCCGGGCCCAGGACTTCGATCTCTGGCTCAGGCTGCGCGAGCACGGCGGCATCGTGACCGCCCCGCGCACGCTCTACACGCACCGGCTCCGCGCCACCGATTCGTACAGTTCCTCCGAAGAACAAGCCAAAGCCGCGGCGGCGCTGCTGGTGAAGGCTTGGTCCGTCTTGCCGCAGGGCGATCGCGCGGAGATCTCGGCGCTGCTTGGTGCCGCGATGTTCGCCGGCGACGGCGGCCAAACCGCGATGCGCGCCATCGAGTCCAGCCTGACCGAGCGGGGAGCGACCCGCGAAGGTGTGTTGGCGTATCTCTGGGCGCAGCGTCACCTGCCCCCGATGTCGCGGCGCTCCGCGGATATCGCCCGCCGTTCCCACGCGCGTGCGAAGATCGCAGAGTTGCCGGACCGCAACTTCTGGCTGTACGGCGCGGGCTCGCACACGCGCTGGTTGCTCGATGCGCTCCCCGAGTGCCGAGACCGGGTGCTCGGCGTAGTCGATGACGCCGCGCAGTGGCAAACCGTCGGCGGCTTCCTCGTGACAGATCCGAGTTCGCTCGAGCCCGGCGCTCAGGTGCTGCTCTCGAGCGACGCGGCCGAGGACGCCCTGTGGGAGCGGTCCGCCGCCCTCCGCGCACGGGGCGTGCGCGTGCACCGGCTCTACGCGGAGCAGCGGACCGCGCCGTAGAGCGTGCGGATCCCTCGCCCGCCCGCGAACTGGGAGGCGAGCAGCAACATGTCACGTTCGTGCTCGTCGCTCGAGATCACGATGGCATCAACGTCGATCGTCGAGATCTCCGCGGGCGCCCGTACCGCGAGCCCGAGCATCGCGGGAGGCACCGATGAAGTCCCCGCGCGATCATCCAGCACGACGCACGCCTCCGGGTACATGCGGATCGCCCGCGCCGTCTTCAGCGTGTGCGCACCAGCGCCGTAGATCGCAACGCGCCGCGCACCGCCTCGCCGGAGCTCCTCGAGCGCGTCGCGCATCCTGCACTCTGATGGACTCCACACTTCCGGAACCTCGCACCACTCCGGCAGGTCCGAACCCGCGGGTTGCGCGAGATCTGCATCGCGCGCCCACCACTCCCACAGCGCCCGAAGGTCCGCGGGGCACACCCCATCAACCCCGGTCATCGCGCGGCGCACACGCATCCAGTGCGTTCGGATCCCCGCGTCACTCTTCAGATCCACGCGCCCCGCCGACGCCGCGGCAGTCGCGACCAACGTCTGGTACCTCCCGCCGACAACCCGCGCATCGAAGTACCTCTCGCCCACGCGGCGTGCCGCTTGACCCATCCGCGCGAGCCGCAGCCGGTCCACCGCCAGACTCTGCACGGCTTCCGCCATCCGGGTCGCGTCACCGGTTGGCACCACCACCCCCGGCGCTTCGCCGTCGAGCTGAACCAACGAGGCCGCGCCACCGCACCCCGCGGTGAGCAGCGCCGGCCGCCCTCGGACAAACGCTTCCATCACGACGTTTGGCATCCCCTCGGACTCGCTCACCAGGAGCACCGCGTCGTGGGCTTCGACCATCGCCCCGATGTCGGAAAGCGGCACGACCCCCGGCATCGCGACGAGCCCGCTCGCGATCTCATCGCCCAGCGCGCTCCGCAGGTGGGCCTCCGCCGGGCCGGTCCCCGCGATCGTCAGCCGAAAGTCCACGCCGCGGATGCAAAGCTCCCGCACCAGCGGCACCAGATCGGTCGCTCGCTTCACCATCCGTTCCAACCGCCCCGCGAACAACAGCCGGATCGGCCCTGCGTCGGTCCCGATCGGGGTCACGCGCTCCGGAAGCTCGCAGCACGCCCACACCGGCTCGCACGCGGGCGCGAGCGAGAGCCCGTGCTCGGCCGCGGTGCGCTGGACGTGGAGCGTGTTGCCCCCCGACACTCCGGCCCACGCGTCCGCGAGCTCGCCGCAGCGGAGTACGAGGTCCTCGCCGTCCAGGTGGTCCGAGTGGATCCAGCCCGCGATCCGAACCCCCGAGTGGTGAAGCATCGCCGCGGCAGCGAACGCCACCGGCAGGTCGTTGGGAACCACCACGTCGGCGCCGAACTCCCGGATGAACTCGATCGTGCGCAGCACCTGAGCGCCCGCGCCCGTTCCGGGTACCCACGTCGCCGCACCGAGGCCCGGAGCCAGCGCCAGCGGGCTCGCCTTCATCGTCTCCTCGTCGATCCCGGGGCCGAGCAACGCGGGGTGCCAGCGATTCGGGAGCGTCGCCGCGCGAGCGCCCGCCGCCGCGACACCATTGACGCGGCTGGGCCGGTAGAACGCGAGCACGCGCGGGTCATCACGGCTCGTCATGACGTGCGCTCCGCGAGCGATCCGCGGACCAGCCCCACGAGCCTCTCGCCCACGACACGGTGCGTGAACCAGCGGCGTACGTTCCCCGCAACCATCCGCGAAGCGCTCTCGCGCCACGCGGGGCGTTCCACGCATCTCTCGATGAGAGCCGCGAGCGACGCAGCCGAATCGAACGAGAGCAGCGCGAGATCTCCCAGCAGGCGATCCGCGTCATGATCGAGTCCGATCCACGCCTCCTGCTCCTTCACCATCCGCGCGCGATCACGGTTGATCAGGATGTACTCGCCCTCGTGCTTCTCACCGAGCCGCTGCCAGAGCGACACGAACCGCATCGCCTCCGGATGATCCGCGACCCGGTAGCCCACGGCGTTCATGGCCTCGTCGACCAGATCCGGCGCCTTCGCCACGAGCGCGGTGCGCATCGTCGTCCGCGGCCCGGCGAGCGCATCGCGGTGGAACCTGCACACGCACAAACCCCCGGACAGGGCGCACTCCATCACACGCTGGTGGACCATACCCGTTGCCGAGCAGTGGAGCTGCACCGCGGCACACTGGTACGCGGCCCGAAGCCGCTCGCCGTGCTCGAGCTCGCCGCGGGCGTGAGCCGCGAGCGTCGGGTGTCCCCCCCAACCCTTGCCGTAGAGGTGCATCCGCCACCCGCGTCGGGCACACTCGGCCGAAGCCCAGCCGAGCGTCTCGTGGCGCATCAGGCGGTCCGCGAGCGGGTGCGCGTACTGGCGCAGCAGCTGCGTCGCGGTACGCCCGTCGAGCTCGCGACCCAGCGCCTCCGTCCCCGCGCGCGCCACCGCGGTCTTCAGGCTCGTCGTCAGCGGCTCCGCGCCGGCGAGCGACGCCGCCCCCCGCACCAGCGGGTAGAGCCGCTCGATCAGCGGGCCCGCGCCCGGGATGCTGTTGAACATGGTCCCGAGCCGCGCGTGCAACGCTTCCGGCGTCTCGCTGTGATGGCTCACCATCGCCACTTCGCACTCAAACTCCCGGCGCAGCGCCGGTGCAACCGCCCCGCCGTGGAACTTGGCGTCGCTCGCCACCACCGCGCAGTTCATCGACCTCGCGGCGGAGTAACCGAACTTCTGGAAAAGCTCCGCGAAGGTGTGCCCGATCACGAAGTCCAAAGCCGACTGCGCCTCGCCCTGCTTCGGGTCGAAGAGGTGCGCCATCGCGTCCTGGATCCAGCACACAAACGGAACGCCCGCCGGCACCGCGCCTGTGAAAGACGATCGCTGGAAGTTCACCCCGATCAGCAAGTCCGGCCTGTGCTCCCGCACCACTCTCGCGTACGAGAGGGCCGTCAGCCGCGTGTGCGAGTCCGGCTCCTCAAGCACCCGCACGTCGTGCCCGAGGGCCACCAGCGCCGCCGCCAGGTCCGCCGCCGCGTGCCGTACGTATGTCGTGTGCCTGCAGCTCAGCACCAGGATCCTGAGCGACCGCGCCACCGCGTAGCGCTCGGCCCACCACGCGCGATCCCGCGTCGCGTACACCGAATCAACACCGGCGCGAAGCCTCGCGAGCGCCGCGGCCTGTTCGGTCTTGAGTTCCTCGAGCACCCGGTGGTTCAGCGCGTCCGCCGGCGTTTGCCGCCCCTCGCTCGGGAGCGCGGCCGCGGGGAGCATCTCTTCCATCCGCTCTCGGCACCACCCCGCGAACGCCCGCCTCGCGCCCGGCCCCAACCACCACATCACCCGCCCGTCGGCGATGATGTCGCGGAGGTCCTCGCAGCACAAACCGCCCGCGGCCAACTGCGCGTCTTCCTCGACAACGTACAGACGCGGCGCGTACCCACCGACGAACTCTCGCGACTGTCGCCACAACTCTCGCAGCAGCACCGAGGTGGCGAACCCAGACACCAACAACGGCGGCGGGCACGGCTGCTGGCCCGCA
>JBMOHX010000321.1:0-4731 GCA_049317625.1 Phycisphaerales bacterium | reverse complement strand
GTCGATCGGGTTGCTTGGTTCGCACGAGCTGGGCTCGCTGCGCCGTCAACGATTCCGGGAACGCTCGGCTGCACTGAGTGCGATCGCGGGCTTCATGGCCGAGTGCAAACTGGACGGCGTGCCCGCGATCAAAGCACTCTTGTCTCACGACGCCGACCCCGAGGCGCTCACCGCGCGGATGCGTGCGGAAGCCGGCGCGCCCGTCCCTGCCGACCGAGCGGCGTGGACGACCGCGATCGCGGAAGTTCGCTACGCGGTGTACCTCGACCGGCAGCGAGCGGAGATCAGGCGGCACGCCGAGCTCGAGAACCGCCGACTCCCGGAGGAGATCGACTACCACTCGCTCGCCAACCTGCGCACCGAGGCCCGACTCTCGCTCTCGAAGTTCCGACCGCGCACCTTCGGGCAAGCCGCGCGCCTCGAGGGCATCACGCCCGCGGACCTCACGCTGCTCTCTGTCCTTGTTCACCGCTGGCAGCGCTCCGGCGAAGGGCGCCCGTGCTGACCACGCTGGCTTCATCCATGTCCGGCTTCGCGGTCGACATGACCGCGATCCTTGTGGCCGCCGGCGTGTTCGCCGCGATCTTCAGGTCGCTCAAGCTCGAATCCATCCCCGGCTTCCTTCTCGCGGGCGTGCTCATCGGGCCGCACGTGGGCGGGCTGATCAAGGACCCGGAGCGTGTGACGCAGATCAGCGATCTCGCGGTGATCCTGCTTATGTTCGGCATCGGGCTGCACCTGGACATGAGCGCCATCCGACGCGGGATGGTGCACATCCTCGCGATCGGGATCGCGTCGACGCTCGCGGTCGTGGGCCTCTCGTGGATCGGGCTGATCGCCGCGGGGCTGAGCACGCCGCAAGCCCTCTTGATCTCGATGGGCGCGGGGATCAGCTCGACGGCGGTTTTCGTGCGCGTGACGATGGCGCGGCGAGAACTGCAAACTGTTCACGGGCGCGTCGGCCTCGGTGTCTCGATCGCTCAGGACATCATCACCGTCGCGATGCTCGCGCTGCTCCCACCGCTCGCTCGCTGGGCCGGCGGGCCAAACGCGACGGGAGGGCAGGATCCCTGGGCGATCGGTCTGCCGCTGTGGCTCGCGCTCCCCGTGCTCGCCGCGAAGGGGCTCGGCGGCGTGACCATCATGGTGCTGCTGGGCCGCTACCTGCTGCCAAAGGCACTCGGTGCGGTCGCGAAGCTCGGGTCCGGCGAGCTGATGCTCGTCGCGTCGATGGCGGTCGCCATGCTCGCGGCGGTGGGTACCAAACTGCTCGGCTTCAGCGCCGAGATGGGCGCGTTCCTCGGCGGGCTCTTGCTCGCCGCGACCCCGTACCGCTACCAACTCTCGGGCCTGATCGCGCCCCTTCGCGACCTGCTGATGGCGATCTTTTTCACCGCCGTCGGTCTGGCGGTCGATCCCTCGGTGCTCGTCGAGCAGAAGTGGCTCGTGCTCGGCGGGGTCCTCATGACCGTCTTCATGAAGTCGGTCGTCATCGGATTCTCCGCGTGGGCCGGCGGGGTCGCCGCGCCCTCGGCCGCGCTCACCGGCGTGTACCTTGGCAACGCGGGGGAGTTCACCATCGTGATCGGGGCCGCGGCGTTCGCTGCGGGCGGCTTGACGGCGGATCAGGCGGGGATGCTCGCCGCGGTGGTGACGCTCTCGCTGGTGGTGTCGTCGCTGCTCATCTCGCCCGCGCACACCCTCGCCGAAGCGCTCAAGGGGGTGCCGATCTCTCGGTGGGGGAAGCCGACCCGATTCGAGCAGACACCGCCCGCGAACCGGCCGGCGCACGCGGAACTTCCTCACGTGATCATCGCCGGGTTCGGGCCGGTCGGACGCACGCTCGCGGACCGCTTCGAGCGCCTCGCGATCCCCTTCGTCGTGGTGGAACTGAACCCCAAGACCGTCGAGCGGCAATCGTCTCTGGGTCGCAGCATCGTGTACGGTGACGTGACCAACGCCGACGTGCTCGAGAAGGCCGGGATCCACGGGGCCGCGGCGATCATCATCACAATCCCCGACGACGAGGTTTCGCTGCGGGCGTGCTCGGTCGTGAGAGCGCTGGCACCGCAGGCCTTCATCGCGGCGCGCACGAGCTACCTGAGCGGCTCGTTCCGAGCGCAGGCGCAGGGCGCTGATCATGTGACGGTCGAAGAGATCGCGACGGCCCAGGCGATGGAGCGGGAAGTACTCGCGAAAATCAGCCCCCGCTACGCGGCCCCTGAGGCGCACCGGGCGGACCAGGCGGGAACGGCGGCGGGGCCGACGGCGGCGGAGAATCATCCTTAAGCTGGCGGAGTTCGTCGCGGAGGATCGCGGCGAGCTCGTAGTTCTCCTGCTGGATCGCCCGAGCGAGGCGCTCGCGCAGCTCCGCGTGCTGGCTCATCGGGAGCTTGGGCAGCAAGGAATCTCGGAGTTGGCGGAGCATCCGCACCTCCTCCGAATCTTCGAAGGCTTGCGGCTGCCCCGCCTCGACGAAGTGCTTCTTCATCGCGTCGAGCCCTTCGTCGATGCAGTAAAGCGCGGCTTTCGGTTCGTTGTCGGTGAGCGCGCGAGAGGCGAGCGCACGCGTGCGCGCCAGCGTGATGTAAGGCCGGAACTGCTCGAGCACCGCGCGATCATCGTCGGCCTCCGCGTGGCTCTGGCAGAAATCGAGCACACGCAGATTCCGGGTCGTGTCGCGGATCACCCTGTCGTAGTCCTCGAGCGCCAGAAGGGCCAGGTACCGCTGGTAGTACTGCGCGGCTTCCTCGCGGAGCATGCGGCAATCGTCGGCACCGAGGCGCAGGCCTTCGTCGTTCCGAGAACCCTTCCCCCGGCGCGGGTTGGAGGTTTCGTCGGGGTCATCCGTCGGATCCTCATCCGAATCGTCGCGTCGTTCGGCGGGTGGACGGGAACCCGAATCGGCGCGTTCCGGCCCGGAAGCCTGATGTTCGTAGTACTCGAGGAGGCTCTCGAACCCGAACGGGCGCTGTCCATCGGGGCGACCATCGGCATTCATTTGAATGATGCCGAGGTCGAGCCGCACTTGGATCTTTGGGGACGCATCGTCACCGACGATCATCCGGGCCACGATCCGGCCCGTTTCATAGGGCCATGCGCTCATGAGCTTGGAAATATCAGGATTCATGAGGAGTCATCTTGACCGGAATAGCCCGGGAGAGCTTATGCTACGCTTACTGGACGGGATGGCGCGGAAATTCCGCGTCGACCTCGGGAGCGAGCCGCGGCAGAGCCTTGTTTTCAAGGGCAAACCGCCGCGACACGCGAGCCGGGGGTGGGGTGGGGAGTAGGACCGAGAACACCGAGGGAACGGTGTCTGTCCGGTGAGGGCGGAGCCCGAATCAAGCGTGGACGAGGCGGAGCCGCGGCGTCAGGCCGTGGTCGTCAGTGACGATTGTGAGGGTTCCGAAGGTTTTTCCGAAGTTTCCTGGCATTTCGCGTGGCATGAGTCACATTTCACGCGGGAGGAACCTTCAACCCTCACGGGATGAAGGGCTCTGATTGCGGTGTCGATGAAACCCATGAGGCTCGGTTGTCGCATAGTTGACTGCCGCCCCTGAACGGACTTCGTTGGTGCCGGTTTGGTTGGGTCGGGTGGTACGGCGATTCTCGCCGGGAAGGTGGGTTGGAGCGTGAGACAAAGCCGAGGTCAGGTTTCCGGCCATTCCGTGGCCGCTCGGGGGCCAGTGCAGTCGGACCTTCAGGTCTATCTGCGCGAGATCCAGCAGGTTCCTCTCCTCAACGCCGACGAGGAGCGCGAGCTCGGTTGGGCGATCATCAACGACAACTGTCCCGCCTCCCGCGAGCGGATGATCCGCGCGAACCTCCGCCTGGTGGTCGCGATCGCGAAGAACTACTCCAACCGCGGCCTGACCCTCTCCGACCTGATCGAGGAGGGCAACATCGGCCTGATGCGAGCGGTCGACGGGTTCGACCCTGCCCAGGGCGCCCGCTTCAGCACGTACGCCTCGTGGTGGATCAAGCAGTCGATCAAGCGCGCGTTGATCAACGCCGCGCAGCCGGTCCATATCCCCGGTTACATGGTTGAGCTCGTGGCCAAGTGGAAGCTCGCCAGCCGCAAGCTCGAGGCCGAGCTGGGGTACGCCCCCTCGATCCACGATCTCGCCCGCGAGATGGATCTCCCGCTCGACAAGATGAAGATGATCAAGCGCGCGGTGAAGGCGTTCCAGGCGCCCTCGCAGGAGCCCGCGCCCGGTTCCGCCGGTGGCGGCTTCATGGAGACCCTCAGCGACGGGGGCAACAACTGCCCGGCGTCGCGCGTCTTCCAGAACGACGAGATCGAGATCCTCCGCAAGCTGCTCGAGACCATCGACGACCGCGAGGCCGCCGTGCTGCGGATGCGCTTCGGCCTCGACGGCTGCGAGCCCCTCACGCTGAAGCAGATCTCCGACGATCTGAAGATCAGCCGCGAACGTGTTCGTCAGATCTGCGACGAGGCGCTCACCAAGCTCAACGCCCGCATGAACGACGCACGCCCGAGCCGGTTCTACCGGCAGGACGAGTCGGCGGAGTCCGTTGAAGTCGCGGGCGACTGAGCCGGTTTGATCTCCGGGTACACGGCGGCGCGAGCGTCCGGCGATGCATCGTCGCGCCGCTACTCTGCCGTCAGCAGCATCTTCTACCCCGTGCACTTGCTGTGCGTCATCTTCGCCATGAACATGCTGCTGCGGCGCGTGTCGGACCACGCCTCGCACAGGTAAACCAAAG
>JBMOHX010000320.1:0-4756 GCA_049317625.1 Phycisphaerales bacterium | reverse complement strand
TCATCGCCGGAGCGCCCTTGCCCACGAGATGAAGCTCCGCGCGGTCCGCGAAGTGCTGCTGGTGCCATGCGACGACCCGCGGCCCGCCCTTACGCACCCAGTCGTTGCCGACAAAGACCAGCCGTACTGGTCCGGGGCGGGTGCCGGGCTCGGGCGCGCGTTCACGTGGGAGATCGATCGCCGAACGTGCCAGCATGGTGCGCGAATCGGGGACGCCGTAGTCGGCGTGCACGCTGGCGCGCGCCCACTCGCTCATGCAGGCGACGAGGTCCGCCGCGCCGAAAATCGTTCGCTCGGCGGCGAGGTTCGGCGCGCCCGTCGCCGGGTTGTGCCCGAACTCGCGGCAGAAGAGGGCCGTGGTGGTGTCGATGTACACGCTGAAGGGAAGCCCGGTGCGACGTTTGACGCCGGGGAGCGCGAGGGCATTGTTCTCGGTTGTGGCGTGCACCACGTCGAAGCAGCGCGGGTCGAGCGACGACCTGAACCAGGAGGAGATCCGCCACGCCCACATCCGCATGTAGCGGTGGGATTGGAAGTCCCACTTCCCCAGCCCCGGCACGCGGAGGCCCATGAGTTTCATCGCCGGGCTCGGGCGCAGCGCCACATGGACCGCGTCGATGTCATCGCGCTGCGCGGTGAACCGGCGCAGCTCGCGCTCGTAGGTGGAGAACCCCAGCGCGGTCGACGTGAGGAAGAGCACGCGCGTGCGGCCGTCGCTCCCGCGCGGTGGGAGCATCGACGGAGAGAGATCGCGGAGGTCGCTGACGGTGGCCCTGTTCACGGAGCGGAGGTTAGGCCGGGCGACGCCGCCGACGAATGAGGCTTGCGCCCGCCAACCCGGCGACGACCGCGGCACCGGGCGCCGGCACCTGGTGGACCGCGACGTACTCCGCGGCGTCCTCGTGCCGCAGCGCCGAGACGCGGAAGCCCGCGTCCGGCAGCGCATCCAGAGCGCCGACGAACGAGTTGAAGATGCCCATGAACGACGAGGAGAGCGGTGTGCCGTTCGACTTCGCCGCGGTGAACGAGCCCGAGGTGAGGCTCACGCTCGAGGGGCCGGCGAACGGGTCGTAGTCGTACATCGTCTCCCAGATGAGCAGCTGCACGCACGCGGCGAAGTCGGGGCTCGAGGCGGGGTCCACCATCAGGTTCTGCGCGTTGTTGAAGTACTGCTCGATGGCGTCGGCCTTCGCCGCGCCGAATGGGTCCGCGAAGGACGCCGACGCAACGGTCGAGACCGTGTAGCTGAGTGTCCCCGACCCCAGCGGGGCGAGCGGACTCAGCGAGTACGTGACCTGCGGACCGTTGAGCCACGCGTCGTTGCCGGAGGCGTTGCTCATCGTGTGCCTGAGCTGGCCCGCGAACAACGTGGAGGTTCCCGCGGGCGTCGTGATGCGGACGGTCTTGCCGGGACCCTGGAGCGGCACCGGGACGTCCACCGTCTGCGCCAGCGCGGACGGTGCCAGCGCGGCGACAACGACAGCCAACACACGTTCCCGGATCTTCATGCTCGCTCTCTCCTCGCGCGGCACGCCGGCCGACGCTCGGAGAATCTGCCACACTTGGGGCCGAACGCAAGAGCGCGGGGAGTGGTTCGGGGAAAACGGGCGGGTCCGCGGCCGTCCGCGCGGCGGCGGGGTCCGCTAACGCCCCGGCTTGCCCCGCTTCCCGGACCGCGAGCCCGGAGCGCCGGGAGTTCCCTTCTGCTTCGGGCCCTTCGCGCCGGGGGCCACGGTGGAGGGGCGGACCTTGCTCGATTCGCCGAGGCGCGCGAGGTCCTGACGCTTTTTCTGGAGCTTCTGGAGGTGATCGCGGAGCATCGCGGCTTGCTCGAAGTCGAGCTTCTCCGCCGCGGCGAGCATCTCCTCGCGCGTGACCGCGATGAGCTGGTCGATCTCGACATCGGGCTCGTTGGCGTCGGCCTGTTCGCGGGCCCGCTTGCGCGCCTTGAGCTCGGTGTCGATGCCGGTGCGGATCGCCTTCTTGATCGTGGTGGGGGTGATGCCGTTCGCGGTGTTGTACGCGATCTGCTTCACGCGCCGGCGTTCGGTCTCGCCGATGGCCGCGCTCATCGCGGGGGTCATCTTGTCCGCGTACATGATGACGCGGGAGTTCACGTTTCTGGCGGCGCGGCCCATCTGCTGGATGAGGCTGGTGGGCGAGCGGAGGAAGCCCTCCTTGTCGGCGTCGAGGATGCAGACGAGCGAGACTTCGGGGAGGTCAAGGCCTTCGCGGAGCAGGTTCACGCCGACGAGCACGTCGAAGTTTCCCAGGCGCAGGTCGGTGAGGATCTGCACGCGGTCCAGCGTCTCGATGTCGCTGTGCAGGTAGCGGACGCGGAGGCCCTTCTTGTCGAGGAAGTCCGCGAGGTCCTCGCAGAGGCGTTTGGTGAGCGCCGTGACGAGCACACGCTCGCCGCGGCCGATGCGTTCCTGCGCGGCGGCGAGCAGGTCGGGGATCTGGTCCTTGGTGGGGCGGATCTCGACCTCGGGGTCGAGCAGGCCGGTCGGGCGGATGACCTGCTCCGCGACCACGCCGCCGGTGCGCTGCAACTCGTATGGCGCCGGAGTCGCCGAGACGAAGAGGCACTGCGGAACGACCGACTCGAACTCCTCGAAGCGGAGGGGCCGGTTGTCCATCGCGCTGGGGAGGCGGAACCCGTGTTCGACGAGGACTTTCTTGCGGGCCTGGTCGCCGTTGAACATCGCCCGCACCTGCGGGATGGTGACGTGAGATTCGTCGATGACGAGGAGCCAGTCGCGCCAGTTGCGGCGTCGCGCCGGCGCGTCCGCGGGTCTCTCTCGCGATCCGTCCTCCGAAGGCGGCGCGTAGTCGAAGTAGTCCATGAGGCAGAAGGGGCGTTCACCGGGCTTGCGGCCGTCCATGAAACGCGAGTAGTTCTCGATGCCCGGGCACGTGCCCGTTTCCGCGAGCAGCTCGAGGTCGTACTTGGTCCGGCTGAGCAGGCGCTGCGCCTCGAGGAGCTTGCCCTGCGAGCGGAGCTCGAGCACCCTCGCGTCGAGCTCCGCGCGGATCTGACGGACGGCCTCTTCGAGCTGGCTCTCGGGCATGACGTAGTGCACCGCGGGGAAGAGGAAGAACTGCCGCTCTTCCGCGAGGACCTCGCCGCTGGTGGGGTTGATGAGCTCGACCCGCTCGATCTCGTCGCCGAAGAGCTCGATGCGGACCGCGTACTTCTCGTACGCCGGCCACACCTCGAGGGCGTCTCCCCGCACCCGGAACTGCCCTCGCTTCCACTCGATCTCGCTCCGCTGGTACTGCATCGCGCTCAGCGTGAGCAGGAAGTCGCGCCGGAAGATCCGCGAGCCCTTGGTGATCGTGAGCACCTTGTCGCCGTACGCCTCGGGCGACCCCAATCCGAAAATGCACGACACGCTGGCGACCACCACGGTGTCCCGGCGCGACAGGATGTTGCTCGTCGCGGCCAGGCGGAGCTGGTCGAGGTCGTCGTTCCTGCTGCTGTCCTTCTCGATGTAGATGTCGCGCGACGGGATGTACGCCTCGGGCTGGTAGTAGTCGTAGTAGCTGACGAAGTAGTTCACGCTGTTCTCGGGGAGGAACTCGCGGAGCTCCTCGAACAACTGCGCCGCCAGCGTCTTGTTGTGGCTGATGATCAGCGTCGGTTTCCCCAGCCGCGCGATGACGTTCGCCATCGTGAAGGTCTTGCCGGTTCCGGTGGCGCCCAGGAGGCACGCGGCGGGTTCACCCCGGCGGAGGTCCCCGGTGAGCTGCTCGATCGCCGCGGGCTGGTCGCCGGTGGGGCTGAAGGGGGCGACAACCTTGAATGGGCGCTGAGCGGCGTTCACGGCCAAAGTGTAAGGGGGCCCGCGCACAGACGGGATTTCTGGCCTCCCGCCGAACGCCTTTCGCATTGGTGATGGGACACGCGGCCAACACCCCGCGTTCCCCACACACCAACACCCAGAAAGGGAACTCCATGCTCCGCGCACACGCTGTCACTCTGTCCGCACTCGCCCTCGTCACCCTCGCCGGCTCGGCGATGGGCCAGAACACCGATCGCGTCTCGATCGGGTCCAACGGAGGCGCGGCCAACAGCGCCTCCTCGGGCGTGCAGGTCACCCCCGACGGCCGGTTCGCCGTCTTCATGACCTTCGCGAGCAACATGGTGCCGGGCGATAGCAACGGCGCGATGGACGTGTTTGTCCGCGATCGCTACCTCAACACCACCACCCTCGTCAGCGCCCCGGACCTCTCCACCGGCGCGGCCATCGCGCTGGGCGGCGGCTCCACCATCACCATGGGTGGCAGCCGCGTGATCTCCGACGACGGCCGCTTCATCGCGTTCATGTCCGATGCCTCCAACCTCGTGAACGGTGATACCAACGGGGTCACCGACTGCTTCATCCGCGACCGCGACCTCGACCGCAACGGCGTCTTCGACGAGCCCGGCGTCGGCAAGACCCGCACCATCCGCGTGAGCGTTTCCTCCGCCGAGAACCAGTCCGTCGGCAACTGCCCCAACGGCATCTGCGACCACGGCTCCTTCAACCCCGTCATCTCCGCCGACGGCCGCTACGTCGCCTTCGACTCCTGGTACGACTTCACCTCCGACAGCCTCCCCTACGGCAACATCTACTGGCGCGACCGCGACGCCGACAACGACGGCATCTTCGACGAGGCCGGTGGCTCGCCCGACGCCGCCGTCACCCGCCTGGTCAGCGGCCGCATCCAGCAGTTCGTCGAAGGCACCCAGGGCGACGGCACCAGCTGGGGC
>JBMOHX010000319.1:0-4794 GCA_049317625.1 Phycisphaerales bacterium | reverse complement strand
CGGGAGGCTCTGATCGCGGGAAGCGATCCCATCGCGTCCCTCCAGAACAAGGTGCGATCCGGCGGGCGCGTCGACGCGTTGCGGACTCTGGACATTGTGCGAACCGCGGGGCCGGTGGTGCGAGCCGTTTCGCCGGGGCCCGTCACCGCGCAGCTCAACCCCGCGAACAACACCCCGATCGACCGCATCTCGGTCACGTTCTCGCGTGATATCGATGCCCAGTTCCTCTCGACCAGCGCGTTCTCTCTGCGGGGCGACGGTCCGGACAACATCGCGAACAACACGGATGATTACGTGATCCCGGCGACGGCCCTGACGGTCTCGGCCGACCTTCGGACGGTGACGATCGTCTTGAACCTCACCGGCAATCTGCCTCAGTCCGGTCGCTTGCCCCTTGATCAGTTTACGATGGTGCTGACGGCCTCTGGCTTCCGCGACACGTCGCGAAACTTGCTGAACGGCAACACCGCGACCGGGGTAGATTACAGGTACTTCTTCGAAGTCCTTCCGACCACCGGTGCCTACGAGCAGAACGACACCATCGTCCAGGCGACGGCTGTGGTTTTCGACGCCACCGGCACCGCCAGGTACTCCGGCGCGACCATCGGCGATGGTATCAACGGGCAGTACGACGTCGACCTCTTCAGGATCGACCTGCCGCGCGGCGGGCTGATCACAGCGGAAACCTTCGCCCAGCGCCTGCCCGTGACCAGTTCGCTCGACAGCGTGATCCGATTGTTCACGAGCGACGGTCTGCCTGTCCGGGATGATGCGGGCCAGGCCATCGTCAGCGATCAGGCGATCGGGAACGACTCCTACTTCGAGTTCTTCGTCCGCACCGGAGGCGTGTACTACGTCGGTGTGTCGGGCTTCGGGAACGACGACTACGACCCGAATGTCGCCGGAGTCCCCGTTTCGCAGTCCCGCGGTGTGTACGACCTTCGTCTCTCGCTCGATCTGGTCGAGAACGACGTGATCCGCTACACCAGCGCCGCGAACGGCACACCGGGAGCGTACCCGGCCCGGATCCCGTCCAACTCGGCGGATACTTCGGGGAACACCGATAGGTTCATCAATGTCTCCGACACTCGGAACATCCTGGACGTGAACGTGCGGATCTCGCTGCTGCACGAGTACACCAGCGATCTGCAGATCAGCCTGATCTCTCCCCTGGGCACCATCGTCCGGCTGTTCAGCAACCGGGGCGGCAATGGCGACAACCTCGGCACCTTCGACCCCAACAACGGCAGTGTCCTGCGGCCGGTGCTCTTCGACGACGAATCCCCGGTCGACATCTCGGCGGGCGTGGCGCCGTTTGTCTCGAGTGGGTTCCGTCCGGAATCCGCCCTTTCCGCGTTCGACGGCGAACCCGCTTCCGGAGCCGTCCCTTGGACTCTGAAAATCAACGACACCTTGCCGCAGCACATCGGGCAGTTGATCGCGTGGGAAATCGAGTTCACCCTCGATACCGAGATCTCCGGGCCCTTTGAACTGAACGACTCGCTTTCGACGGCAAAGACGCTCGCCGAGTTCGACAGCGTTCCGGGCCAATCCGCGGGCGGCGTCGGCAACGCCCAGCGCACCGCGTTCTTGGGTGACGGTGCCTTCGGGAGCAAGGATCGCGACCTCTTTAAGTTCCAGGCCGCGGCGGGCGGCACGCTGACCGCGTCCGCGATCTCGTCCGGGCAGCTGAACACGGCGTTGCGACTCTTCGACAGCCAAGGCGTCGAGATCGTCCTGTCGAACCCGTCCGACTCGAGAGACGCCCGCATCGAGAACTACGTCTTCGCCTTCAGCGGCGAGTACTACATCGGCGTGACCGACGGCAACAACGTGACGTACACCCCTGGGGTCGCGAACAACGGGTCTGATGTCGCGTCGGCCTCCACCGGCGGGTTCACGCTCTCGGTCGCCATCGCCGCGGGCGTCAGCGACCCAGGCACGCGGCTTGACGGCGAGGACCTCGCGGTCGCGGTCAACTCCAACGGCAACTTCGGCGTCGGGACCTCCGGCTTGATTTTCGGTGGTGCCGAGTTCCTCCCGGGCACGGGCCCCAAGGAGCAGTTCATCGGCGGCTCCGCGGGCGGGTACTCGTTCTCGAACAAAGTGAAGAACGCGTCGGGCGTGAACGCGGACGAATCGAGTTTCGATTTGCCCTTCTCCCTCACGGTCGCCAGCGACCGGTTCAACCAGCGGCTGAGCACCGTCGGCGTCTTCCGTGGCCTGCGGATCGAGCGGGTGATCTCGTACGGTCAGTCCGATTCATTCATCGCGATCGACGTCTTCTTCTCGAATACAACCGCCTCGGACCTCGCCGACGTCTCATGGATGGAAGGCCTCAACCCTGACCAGGGCCTCGGGCTCGTCTCGACGAACAGACGCACGGCAAACACCGTGAACGACGTCGACGCGACCGGCAAGTTCGCGACCGCGCGATTCACCGACAACAACTTCGCGAACGGTCTGACGATTGGAATCGCCGCCCCCGTGACCGACTCACGAGCCTCGGCCACGGTGCTCGCCACCGGCACGTCGCCACGCGACTCGCGTCTGCTCGTCTCTTCCGGCACGGTCGACCCCGCCGGTACCGAGTCCGACTCGATCCTCGCGATGGCGTTCGACGTCGGCGACCTCGCCGCCGGCGGGACGGCGTCGGTGCGGTACTTCCTCTTCTTTGGGGCGGCGTTCGCCGATGTGCAGGCCTTGAACACGGCGATGAACAACGGCTCGGGCAAGGGCCATCTCGCCGCCGACAGCGCCAACCCCGGGAGCGAGGCGTTGATCACAGAGTCGACCGAAACCGTTCAGACGGTTCCGTCGCTCCCCTACCGCGAGTACTTCCCCGAGGGCTTCTACGGGAGCAACGTGTACACGTTCATCCCGGTGACCAACCCGAACTCGCAGCCGACCCGCGTCGTGCTGGTCGCACGATTTGAGGCCGGCTTCCGTGACGCGCAGGGCATCGAGGTGGCCCGCGACCAGGTGCTGGGAGATTTCGTGCTCCCCGCCAACAGCCGCGATGGTCTCACGCTGGTGACCCCGGAACTCTTCAACTCGGGCAACACGCTGCTGCGAGCCCGTACCGCCGCTCCGTACGCGATCGAGCTCCGCTCGGAGCGTCCGGTCGCCGCGACGTTCAGCCACTATGACCTCAATCTCGTGTCGGGCACGCCGACCGCCGTCGGTGAAGCGTTCACCACCCGCGTCGAGACGACCTGGACTTTCGGCAATCTCGAGTGGGGCGCGGGCCACACCGAGTTCATCACACTCTTCAATCCCAACGACGCGAACGTCAAGGTCAGCGCGACCTTCTATCCCTCCAACGGAGGCGCGCCGATCACCGTCACGCGGGACATCGGCGCTCTGCGCAGAAGCGGCGTGGTCTTCCTCAAGGACTTCGCCGGCGACGCCGAGCTCGCGAACCTCGCCGATGGTACCTACGGCGTCGTGCTGTCGGCACCGCTCCCGTTCGTTGCGTCGATCACCAAGTACGACTCCATCGCCCGCACCGCCGAGGGCACCGTTGCCAACGCGGGCGCCGGTTCTCGAACCGGATCGATCCCGGACGGCCAACTCGGCCTCACCGGCACCGGCGAACGTCTCGGCGTGCTGAATCCCGGCGCGACCGACGCGGACGTCGTCATGTCGTTCATCTTCACCGGTGGGACGACCTACCGAACCAGCCTGCTGGTTCCCGCGCGGTCCCAGCGAGAGCTTGTCGTCGGCGACCTGCCCAACTTCCCGAGCGGCGAAGCCTACGGCCTCGTGTATGAGTCCAACACCGCGGTCTCGATCTCCATGATCTCCGACACCTTCGGCGAAGCCGTCGGGAGCGCAACCGCCGACAAGGGCTACACACTCTGGGGCTTCGGCGAGGGCTTCCGCCCCGGCGACGGCGACGGCCACCCCGGCGTCACGGACTACCTCCGCCTCTACAACCCGGCCTCGACCGACACCGTCGTCGAGATCTCGATCTCCTTCTACGGGGTCAACTCCGGCGAGACCTTCCGCCGCGTGCTCCCCGCCCGCCGCATCACCGAGTTCAACGTCGACCAGTTCGTCTCCGGTGCGCGCCGCGCCAGCTTCCAGTTCTACGGCCTCGCGGTGAAGGCCCCGACTCCGATCGTCGCGTTCATGGGTCACTACGACCGCGCCTTCCCCGGCGCGTTCGGAACACTCGGCACGCCGCTGGGTCTGAGCGCCGATATCACCTGATCGTTCGCTCGCGCCCCGCGCTCTCGCGGTCCTCGCGTCTCTTCGGTCTCGAATCTCGTTGGGCCCGGGCTGTATCGCCCGGGCCCATTCTCTTTCGGCACACGCCGTGCCGCGGGCCGGCCCAAGGTCGCAACGCCTACCATCTCCACTCGGTCGGCTCGCCGATCCCCGAGGGCGTAGCTCAGTTGGTAGAGCAGCGGACTTTTAATCCGCTGGTCCTGGGTTCGAGTCCCAGCGCCCTCATTCTCCCCGCGGTCGGCCATGGCCTCTTCGCAGGGCCGCGGCTCTCTCGGTTGACCCGAGGTTCTCTCAATCTTTGCCTGATCACAACCCACCGCAGCGGGGCTGCCTCTACCTTGCGTCGCTGTCGGCAGCGGAGTCGTGTTTCGTGCCGGCAGCACGGAGAGAAAGTCATGAAGATGCGTGTTGCCTTGTTGCTGTCCGCCGCGGTCGCCTTCTCGGCCCAGGCGATCGATGTCCCGGGTCTTCGCTATGTCGATCGCTACAACCTCCCCTACACCCCGGGCCTGAACGGCACGGTCTTCGGGAACACGCTGTTCGGCGGCATCAGCGGCATGG
>JBMOHX010000318.1:0-4824 GCA_049317625.1 Phycisphaerales bacterium | reverse complement strand
GCGTCGACCGTTTCCGCGAGATCTTCGAGTTCTTCCGCGAGCTCGCGCCGCTCCTTCTCGGTCAGTTGGTCTTTGTCCTTCGAGAGCTCCGCCGCGCGCTGCGCGGCCAGCTCGAAATCCCCCTCGCGGAGCGACTTCCCGAGCTCCGAAGATTCCGCGCCCGGTCGCTCCCGTGCCTCGCTCATCGCCCGCCGCATGGCATCTTCGCGCCGTTCGGATTCCGACGCGGACCGCTCCGCCTCGTCCGCGGCTTTCTGCAACCGCTCGGCCGCCATCGTCAACGCCCGCCGCTCGTCGATACCGGATCGGCCCAGTTCGTCCTCGATCTGCTTCAACTCTTCCGCGGCCTTGCCCGCATCGGGGTTCGCGACCGCCGCTGGATCGCTCGGAGCGACGAGGTTCGCCGCCTCCCGGATCTGCGCCAGCGCGTCCTTTCGCTCAACCTGCTCGATCGCCCGCTCCCCCGTTCCCGCCCAGGCTCGCTGCGGGACCCATCGCAGCACCCCCGCGCTCGCCGCGGCGAGCGCGGCGGCAACCCAGAGCAACCGCGTCGACCCCAAAGGAACAACCCGGCGCGGGTCGATACCCGGCGCGATCTGCTCGCCCCGGGCCCGCACCAGCCCCGCCACCGCGGGATCCGCCCGCCCCTCGACCGTCAGCGCCGATGAAACCGCATCGTCGGTCTTGAACGCCGCGTCGGCCGAACGTGCAGCCCTCGTCAGCGACCAGCGGCGATTCCAAGCGAGGAGCCCCGCGGCCGCGACCGACAGCGCGGTGACGCCGGCACCGACGGGCACCCAGGGCAGATCGAGCTTTGCGGCGGCACCGAAGGCCCTGTCGAGCACGGCGGCGCCCAGCATCACGGATGCCCCGGCGGTCAAGGTCCAGCCCGCAGCGCGAACCAACCCCACGAGGAACGCGCGTCGGCGAACCTCCGAGGCAAGACGCCCGCAGTTCGGAACCATGGTCTCCACACCAAACTCTACGTTCGAACGCCGCCGGCGTTCTCGAATCGCGTTAGTTCGAACGCTTGCCGGGCTTGCCCGCGGAGTCGTCGCGGTCGGTCGCCATCGGTGTGCCGTCCGGGTTCTTCAGACCCACCGCCTCGGCGATCATCGCGTACGACAGCGCCCCGGGCGTTGCCAGTTCCTGGAAAACCCCCTGCAGCTCGCTGTTCGCCAGCGAATCCGCGAAGTAGGGGTTGAGCCGCCGCAAATCCTCCACAACCACCGGCGACTGGCCGGTGATCTGCACCACCCCGATCCCGAACGACTTGGGGAGCGCGACCGCCAACGTCCGCTCTGCCTTGTTCTCGGCAGTAACCGCGATCACGGGGCCCAGCTTCGCCGCCGCGTCGAGCACCGCATTACGGAGCTCGTCGGTGTTCAACTCGCCCCGGCTCACGGCGACCTGCGTCACCTTGACCGAGTCGAACGTGTCGAGAGGCTGGGGCCCGCCCGCTGGAGCGCCCGGCTTCTTGAAGACCGAGGCGAGAGCCTTGATGTCCGAAGTCGCGGCGAGGGTGCGGTGCACCCCGATCTCCTCGCTGAGCTTCTTGTAAGCGTCGAGTTTCTTCAGGTCCGCGATGACGTTGGCCTTCACAGCGTCGAGTGACTCGGGGGGCCCTTCGAGCTTGACATCCGTGACGGTGAAGTAGAAGTGGTCGCCCTCGGCGTTCTCCATCACAACCGTGGTGAAGGGTACCTTTGCCTGGAGGTCGAGGTTGGTCTGTGGGGCGAGCTCTTTGCACAGCCCGATCAGAACCTCGAACGGGTTCCTGGATTGGCCGGCACGGAAGTACGACTCGCCGATTCCCTTCAGGGCCCCGAGTTTCGAAAGCTCGACCCATTCCGTCTCCGGCCGCTCAAGCACGGGCTTGGCCAGCGTCACGCTGACGCCCGTGCGGACGGCGTCGACCACTTCCTGCGAAAGCCCTTCGAGCGTCGGTCCGTCCTTGGCCCACGTCTCCGGCAGCTTGCGGTACGGACCGTCCACCGGCAGACGGGTCAGCGCGGCGCGGACGCGGTCCTTGATCAGGCGGTCCGCGGTGTTCATCACGGCCTCGATCTGGCGGTCGCGAAGCTCCTTCTCGACCGCGGCTTCCTCGGCATCGAACTCGCCCGGGAACCTCGCGCGGTTCACCTGCCAGTGCTTGTGGACCGCGATCGCATCGAGCTTGATCTGCGCCGAGATCTCGGCTCTCGAGAGGCGGATCCACTCGATCTTGAACCGGGGCTCTTGCACGTAGCCGAAGCCGAGATCGCCGGTGCCGGGCTTCAAGGTGCGGTAGGTGTCGTATTGCGCCTGAATGCGGGCAGGCTCGGGCTCAGGGATGGTGTCGACAATCGATTCGGCGGGGATGAAGACGCCGCTGACCAGCACCGCATCCCGCTCGCGCCGGAACTGCATGATGGCGCGCTTGTCGGAAGGAACCGCCGCGCCGACGTACAGGCGCTGAAGGCGGCTGACGCCCCGGAGCTTCGCGAGTGTCTGGCCGAACTGCTTCTCGGTGAGGCGGAACTCGCCGGCGATTTGAGCGCGTCGCGAACGGATCGCTTCGGTCTGCTGCTGCGCTTCCTGGACAAGCTGGGCCCCCTGCTGGTCAAGGAACTGGCGAGCGAACGACGCCGGGATCCCCTGGCGCATGTAGCCGACCAAGCGCTCGGTGTACAGCTCCGTCTGGATCAGCTCGCCGATCCAGCTCTCGCCGTCCTGCTCGTCGCCCACAAGGCCCATCCGCTCCGCCTGCCGCGAGAGGAGCAACCAGTGCATCCCTCCCTCGATCGAGTACTCGGCCCGGACCATCATCGGGGTGAGCCGGTTGAGCAGCCCATACTCGCTGTCCGCGGCCTGAACATCGCGGAGGCGGATTTTGCCGTCGCGTGTCTCGGCCACCACACGCTTGCCGGTATCGGCCGCACCGCTCGCACCCCGGTCGATGAGGAACGTCAGCATCAGCAGCGTGCCGAAGACCACCATGAACCACTTGTTGTGCTTCCGCAGGATTTTCAGCATGGACGGCGCTCAACCTCTCGTGCGAAACGGATTGTCCCGAAACAAAATCGGCCGACCGGGGTCGCCCGGTCGGCCGGAATGTGCTGTGAGACGCCGCGAGCCCGGGCGGGCCCGCGCCATCACGCCGCTTTAGCGGTAGAACTCGATGATGAGGTTCGTGTTGACGTCGAAGGGGATCTGATCCGTCGTCGGGAGGGCCACGATCCGCAGCGTCATCTCGCCGGGGTTCAGGTCCATCCAACCCGGGACTTCGTACCCCGCCATGCTCTCCATCGCATCCTTGGCGAGCTTCTGACCCTTGGGCTTCAGCGTGATCACGTCGCCCACCGACACCTCGAACGACGGACGGTCGCACTTGCGGCCGTTCATGAACACGTTGCCGTGCGCCACCATCTGGCGCGACGCCCACACCGTGCGGGCCAGGCCCGCGCGGCGGACGACGTTGTCCAGGCGACGCTCGAGGATCTGCAGCAGCGCATCACCCGTGTTGCCCGGGCGACGGCCCGCGATGTCGATGTAGCGGCGGAACTGCTTCTCGAGCACGCCGTAGTGGAACTTGAGCTTCTGCTTCTCGTTCAGACGGATGCCGTAGTCACGCAGGCGACGCCCGCGGTACCCGTGCATGCCGGGGAACGTCAGCTGACGCTTGCTCGTGTGCTTGGGGATGTCCACGATCGGCACGCCGACGCGACGGGACAGCTTCAGTTTCGGACCGGTATAGCGAGCCATATCAAACCTCCGTCTCCGAGCGCTCAGAGCTCTCGGGTAGCCGCCGTTGGCGACCGATTGCGACCCTGGACCGAGACTTCGGGGGGTCAATCCGGGAACATCCCCTCCGGACACTCCGGAGTGGGACCAGTAGTAAAGGCGGCCTCCTCCCCGGAGACAAGCAACCACCACACGATATTCGCTCTTTGTTCGGCTAACTCCGAGCCTCGATCGCCTCCAGCAGCCGCTCCCGACACCACTGCGACAGCGACAGGGCGTACGACTCGCGCGAGAACCGACGCACCACGTGGCTCAGCGTCCTCCCATCCTTGGCTACCGCGTACATGGTGACAAAGTAAATGGTCTCGGTGTCACCAGCGGGTTCCCCCACCTCGCGTCGCTCCACTCGGAAGTCGATGACTTCGGCCATCTCGAGGAGCAGAGGCTGGTCTCGATCCTCTCCCTCGGGTATCTGAACTGTGCCGGCTCGCCGGTCGAACGTCAGCAACGCCGCCGGTCGGCGTCGGAATGAGCGGGTCCATCGCGCCGAAGCGATTCCTGCTCCCGCGGCCAGCAAGACCACTACGGCCATCCCGATCAGCACGCCATCAGGCAGCCTCCCCATCACCGTGCCATTTGCCATCGTTCCACCGACCAGCACCAAAGACGATGAGGCAAACCCCACAGCGACCGGGTCGGCGCGGGAAAGGGAAACGCCGACGCGGCCATCGAACTCGATCACCGGCAGGCCAGCGGCCACCAACGGCACGCCGAACTCTCTGATCCATATGACTCCGTTCGTCGTGAGCCACAACCCAAGCGGCAGGAACACGCTCACCAGGGCGGGTATCAAGAAGTCAGACGCCCGTGCACCCCGCCGGAGCACGGCCCGCTTCGGATCCGGGGGGTCGAAGTAGGCCGTGACCCGCGACTTCGGCGGGCACGCCCGATCACAATCCCAGGGTGAGCCGTGAACGCCGCCACGCTCGTTCATCAGCGACTTGCAGTTGGAGAAGAGCCGTTCTCCGTTCACTTCGTAGACGTACCCGACCTGCCATCGAGTGGTGTACCAGCTTCTGATGCCCCGCCCCTGCCCCATCT
>JBMOHX010000317.1:0-4825 GCA_049317625.1 Phycisphaerales bacterium | reverse complement strand
TCCCCACGACAACCCGAAGCCGGGTTGTCGTGGCACCAGAGAGAGCCGCCCGCTCCATCCTAATTTGCTGCTTTGCCCATTTGAGCTTTGCTGCTTTTCCTCAAGCCTTCACCACCCGCGCCCGCCCCCCACCCACCCGCGCCATGGCATCCCGCGTGTCCACCACCAGCCGCGCGTGCCGCCCCACCATCCCGTAGTCCACTGCCGCATGGTCCGTCACGATCAGCACCGCATCCGCGCCCTCGAGCTCCGCCGCCGTCAACGCCACCGACGCCAGCTCGATCCGGTACTTCCGCATCGAAGGGAACGCCGGCACATGCGGATCGTGATACGCAACCACCGTCCCCCGCTCCAGCAACAACTCGATGATCTCCGCCGCGGGAGTCTCCCGAATGTCGTCGATGTTCGGCTTGTACGCGATCCCCAGCACCAGCACCCGCGACCCCTTCAGCGCCTTGCCATCAGAATTCAACGCCTCCGCCAGCCGATCAACCACATACCGCGGCATCCGATGGTTGATCTCCCCCGCCAGCTCGATGAACCGCGTCGAGTGCCCGAACTCCTTCGCCTTGTACGTCAGGTAGTACGGGTCAATCGGGATGCAGTGCCCGCCCAGCCCCGGCCCGGGATAAAACGCCTGGAAGCCAAATGGTTTCGTCGCCGCCGCGCGAATCACTTTCCAGATATCAATCCCCATGTCCGCCAGCACCGGCTTCAACTCGTTCACCAGCGCGATGTTCACCGCGCGGTAGATGTTCTCCAGCAGCTTCGCGGCCTCCGCAACCTCCGCGCTCTCTACCAGTTCCACGCGATCAATCGCGGCACGGTACATCGCCGCCGCCACCTCGCCGCTCTCGGCGTCAATCCCACCCACCAACCGCGGGATCGTCCGCGTCTCGAGCCCAGTCCGCCCCGGGTCCTCACGCTCAGGGCTGAACGCCACAAAGAAATCGCGGCCGCACTTCAGCCCCCCCGCCTCGAGCGCCGGCACGCACACCTCGCGCGTCGTCCCCGGATAGCTCGTCGACTCCAGCGAAACCAGCATCCCCGCGCGCAGCACCCGCCCCACCATCTCCGCCGAGCTGCGCACGTAGCTCAGGTCCGGCTCCTGGTGCCTTCCCAGCGGCGTCGGCACGCACAGCACCACGGCATCGCACACCCGGAGCGAGTTCTCATCGACGCTCGCCGTGAACCTCGACGACGCGGCAAGCGTCCGCGTCAGGTCCTCCCCCAAGTGCTTGAGGTACGCCTCGCCACGCCGGAGCATCTCGACCTTCTTGGGATCGATGTCATACCCCACTACCGAGAACCCCGCGTCGTGCATCGCACGCACCAGCGGCAGGCCGACGTACCCGAGCCCAACGACGCCGATGGTCGCCTCACGTCGCGAGAAGCGTTCAATCAGGCCCGCCGCCAGTGGAGAAACGTGTGGATTCGTGGTGCTCATCACCCAAAGAATAGCAAAACGCCACAGCCCGCAGAACAATCACGACATCGCCCCGCTCCACTGCGTTCTTCTGCCGCAACCCGATCGTTCTGCACGCCGAAGGCGTGACCGCGAGTAGCCGGGGGTCGCGTCGGCTTTGCGACGCACCCCCGGAAGGCCGCGAGTTTCGATCTTGCACCCCGTAGGGCGTGCTCGCGCCAAGACGAGCCCATTGCCCCCTCGATGCCTTCCTGCTCCCCAAAGCGTGTCCACCCACGGCACCCAATCCGATCGCCGGGCTACGACTCGCCCGCATCCGGCGACTCACGCGGATCAATGTGCTCCACACGCACCCCCTCCGGCCCGGGCTCCAGCCGGATGATGCGGTCCGCGTACTGCCGGAAGATCCCGATCTCGTGGTGGCTGATCAAGATCACCTGAAAGCCCAGCGCCCTCGACGCGTCCGCGATGATCTTCGCCAGCCGCGGCACCAAGTCCGGGCGCAGCCAGCAGTCCGGCTCGTCCATGATCAGCACCCGCGCGTGCTTCGCCGGATCCAGTGAAGCCAGGGCGAACATGCGCAACCCCACCGACAGCACGTTCGCCACGCTCCCACCCGACCCATCCATGATGCTCACGTCCTTGCCCGCGAGCTTCAGCTTGAGCTCCACCGTCACACCGCTCTTCTGATCCGCCGCGGCTTCCGCGTGAAAGGTGAGCGGCTGACCGAGCACCTCCTGCAAAGCGATCGTCAGCTTCTGTTCCAACGTGTCCAGCAACTCGCGGAACAGCTTTTCGCTCAGCACCTGCAACGCGGCCGCGACCTTTGGATACAGGTCGATCCGCCCCTTCACCGCTGCCAGCTCCGCGTGGTCGCGCGACTGCTCCTGGTCCAGCCGGCGCTGGATGCCGCGCAGCTCGCCCAGTCGCTGCGCGAGCCCGACCGGACCGGCAGGAACCGCGGCCGCGCTCACGCCTTCCCTCCCGCGGCCTGCGCATAGTTGGAGTTGATCTCCGCAAGCTTCGCCTCGATGCCGTCGAGCAGCGCCTGGTACTCGGCCCGCTTGCGAAGGTTCTCCGCCCGCATCTCCTCGAGCTTCGTGCGCAGCGCCGGCAGATCATCGGTGCCAAACTGATCACGGGCTTTGGTCTTGGCCTCCTCCAGGCGTGCCTCCGCAGACTTGAGCTGCCCCACCGCGGCGGCCCGCTCGTTGTCGAGCGCGCGGTGCCGGTTCGCCAACTCCAGGAACTCCATCGGCGTAGGTTTCTTATCCACCGAGCACCTCCTTCGCAAGATCATCGATCATGGACTTCACAGGCTCTTCAAGCTCACTCGTGTTGCGCGCCAAAAACTCGATCAACCCCTCGCCGCGCGACGTCGCCCGCGCCTGCAGCTCGGCAAGCCCGGTCACAAACGAGCTCACGCCCTCAGCCGGCACGCTGTCGGCCACCACCTCATAAAACACCGTCGCGAACGGCTCGTGCGGAACCGGGATGCGCCGCAGGTCCACGCCATCGGCCCTCACGATCACCTCGAGCACACTCGGAACGTGCGACTCGCTCGCGTCCGAACGGTTCACCCTCGCGATGTTCCCCGGAGTCTTGAAGACCGTCGACCCCGCGCGCACATCCTCAAGACTCCGGTGAATGTGGCCGTTGATGACCAGATCGACCCCCGGGATGTCCTTCGGATTCACCCGCGCCGCCTCTTCGTACCCGGGGACGCGGATGTCGTGATGCGTCATCCACAGCACAAGCGCATCCGCGCTCGGACGCTCGAACGATTTCACGATCGGCTCGCCGTGGCTCGTCCCCCCGACCACCACCTCGCGCCCCGCGATCACGCCGCGCCACGGCACCAGATCAACCCGCCGCCACACCCCGCTCGCGTCGATCACGGCAAAGGAGTCATCAGGTCCGAGCGTCCCGTCGTTGTAATCGTGGTTGCCGAAAATCGTCAGCACGCCCCGCCCCGCCAGCAGCCCGATCAGCTCCCCCAAAAGCCAGTTCGCGTTGTCCCGCGGGTAGTGGAACACGTCCCCGAGAATCGCAGGAACGAGCCGCTGATCCCGCGCGTAGTCGAGCGCCCATCGCAGCTTGCCCAGCACCGCGCGTCCGTAGTCGTCGCGCCGGAATCCCGGGACACGGCTCGCGAGATGCGGGTCGCCGATGAACAGCACGCCGCGGAACGCATCGCTCACGCGACACCTCCGTGGTCGTGCGCATCAACCAGCGACTTGCCGCACGTCGGGCACTCGCCCAGCACCCGCTTTGCCTCCGCGAGCTTCGAATCACACGCCTCGTACGCGGCAACCGCTTCACGCACCGCGATCCGCTTTCTCTCCAGTTCATCCCCCGCCGACCGAAGCTCCGTGCCGATCCCCACGAGCCCCTCAATCGACTCCGCCACCGGCACCGGGGTCAACGCCTCGAACACACGGCCCCTCGCGGTCAGCACGGCGCACGCCGCGGCTTCACGGTCAATCGCTCCGACCACGCGCTCGAGCTCTGCCACAGGCTGTGCCTCGGGAGGCGCAGTGAGCGTGTGGAGCCGCTCCGCAACCGCCCGCAGCCGTCCCGCCTCCGAGTTCCCCGCAACCAGCGTCGCCAAGAGCTCGCCCAACTCGCGCGCCGGGAGCTCGCCGGGCGGGGCTCGGAGCGGCGCGAGCGCTTCGACACGCCGTGACCACCGCGACTCCTCGGCACTCGCGCGCTCAATCCCCCCGGCCGCGGCCAACAACGGCGCATCATCGTCAAGCCGAGGCGGATCGCGCAGCAAGGCCAGGAGCGCAGCCCGTTCCGCGAGCCGCCGCGCCGCCACTTCCAATCGCTCGAGCTCGGCAAGCAGCAACGCCAGCGCCGCCGCCGCGGCTTCCAGCTCCACAATGGCCACCCGCTCCCGCTCCGCCGCCGCGATCCCAGCCTCAACGCCGTCAATCTCCGCGAGCGCCGCGAGCTCGGCGGCGCGGCGCACCGTCGCGCCCTCAAGCTGCGCGGCGCGAGCCTTGTCAACCCGCTCGCGCTCCCGCAGCACGTTCCGCATCTGCATCAACTTCCCGGCATCGCTCGACGACCCGAAGAACTTCGCGACCGTCCCTTTGCTCTCGTTCACCAAGAACATCGGCGACTTCTGCGTCGCAAAGTGCACGTCCTGCCCCGCGCTCCCATCCGGGTGCGTGACCTCCGGCAACTTCGCCGCCTCCGCCAGCTTCGCCGCGTTCTCGCTCGAAAACCCCATCCCCTCTTCGCCGTTGAGCCTGAACGACGGCGTCTTGCGCCGCCGGAACCCGACGATCGTTCCATCCGCCATCGTCAGCGTGACGTCGCACTGCTTCTGGTCGTGCCGCACCATGAAGTCGTCGCTGATCCGCCGCACCGCGCACCGCAGCGCCACCAACA
>JBMOHX010000316.1:0-4825 GCA_049317625.1 Phycisphaerales bacterium | reverse complement strand
GAGCGCCAGTCAGACCGGTTGCGCCTTGCGGCCCAGCGGGGCCGATCTCACCCTGAGGCCCAGCGGGGCCGGTTTCTCCTTGGAGACCAATAGGCCCGATGGGACCCATCTCGCCCTGTGGCCCCTGAGCGCCCGTCAGACCGGTCGCACCTTGCGGCCCGGCTGGACCCATCTCGCCCTGGAGGCCCTGAGGTCCCGTAGCGCCTCGGGCCGCAACGAGGTGCCAGAGCGCCGGGTTGACGTCCGGTGTCGCGCCGAAGTTGAACGAGATCGCGCGGTACGAGGCACCGTTGTACGACACCGCGTCGTCGGGCAGATAGGTCTGCAAGGACGACCACACCCCAGTCCAAACCAGTCCGGCCGGGCCTTGCGGGCCGCGTGGACCGATCGGCCCCTGAACGCCCGGAATGCCTTGAATTCCCGAAGGTCCCGCGGGCCCGGTCGGGCCGATCGGGCCCTGTGAACCCGTCGGCCCCTGCGGACCCGTCGCGCCGACGGGACCCGCGGGCCCTTGCGGCCCCACCGGTCCCTGCACGCCGGTCAGCCCCATCGGGCCCTGTGCTCCGGTCGCCCCCTGCGGGCCCATCGGCCCCTGCGGCCCGGTCGGACCCGACGGTCCCTGCGGGCCCGGGGTGCCGTTGAGCGCGTAGGTCGCGTAAGGGGTCGCGGCCAGCGGCTGGCGCGGCGAGAGCGTCACCCACGTCCCCGTTCCGGTCGGGTTCCGCACATCGATCTCGAGGTAGCGGCCCATGCCAAGGAACGCCGCGAAGCCGAAGTCGAGATTGACCGAGACCAGACCTTCATTCGGTGTGTTGTTCGAGACGAGCAGTTCGGGGCCGACCTGAGCTCCTCCGATGGACGAGTCGTAGAGGCGGAAGCGGAAGTCGCATGGGCCGCTCACGGCCACGCCGTTGTTCGCCAGCTTGCCCTGATACGTGAAGCCCGCCGTCGCGGGGAGCTCCTGCGCACTCGCGACGGGCGCGAGGGTTGCAATCGCGAGGCCAGCCGCGGCGATCAGGTGAAAGGTCGCGGCTTTTCGGAAAGTGGTTGTGGACTTCAAGTGGGGCGCCTCGCTCGGGGGTACTGGTCGGAGCGCTCTCCGGGCCACTCGCTCGGTGGGTGCGCCGACCTGTCGGGGGCTCAGTTTGCCAGCGAACAACTGGAATTGGAAGGGCGATCAACGACATTCCGACCGGTTCGGGGGATGAAACCAGTTTCAGGTGGACTCAGTTGTTGCGGAGAGCAGATTCGCCGCCGGATTCTGGGGCGGGGCAGCCGCGGCGGAGTTGGTGCGGCTGTGGAGCGCGGTATTCACGCGGAGCGCGGCTGGACGCCGCTTTGTGACTCAGCCGTCCGAAGACGGCTGCCACTTTGCGGATCCGGTAATGGGCGCGGAGGGATTCGAACCCCCGAAGGCTTTCGCCAACAGATTTACAGTCTGCCCCGTTTGGCCACTCCGGCACACGCCCAGGGTCCCTTCGGATGTCTCTCCGGGGGGAGGGAAATGTACGCCGCGTGTGGGCCCGGGACAATCTGACTTCATCAACCGGCGGCGCGGCGGTCGTCGAGCAGGCCGTGGGCCTTCATTTTCTTGTAGAGGGTCGCGCGGTTGATAGCGAGTTGGGCCGCGGTTTTCTGGCGGTTCCAGCCGTTGGCGTCGAGGGTGCGGACGATGATGAGGCGCTCGGGCTCGAGCATCGCTTCCTCCAGCGGGAGCGGCACCCATCGTGTATCGGGGGGCGGGGTGCTCGGCGCGGGGCGGGCCATGGGCTGGGTCAGGTGCGTGGGGAGGTCGTCGACGCCGATTGTTGGTGTGGAGGCGAGCACCGCCGCGCGTTCGATGATGTTCGAGAGTTCGCGGACGTTTCCGGGGTACGAGTAATCGACCAGCGCCGTGAGCGCTTCGGGCGTGAAGCCCACGAGCTGGCGGCCGAGTTCGAGCGCGTGCTTGTCGAGGAACATGCGGGCCATGAGCGGGATGTCGCCCGGGCGGTCGCGGAGCGGTGGGAGCGTGATGTTCACGACGTTGATGCGGTAGTAGAGGTCCTGGCGGAACTGGCCCGCGGCGACGAGCGCTTCAAGCGGTTGGTTGGTCGCGAGGAGCACGCGTACGTCGACTTCCATGGTCTGCGACGAACCGACCGGCTCGAAGCGGCGCTCCTGGAGGACGCGGAGGAGTTTCAACTGCATCGCGGGGGATGCTGAGTTGATCTCGTCGAGGAAGAGCGTGCCCTCGTTCGCCGCGAGGAAGCGGCCGACCTTGTCGGCGTGCGCGCCGGTGAACGCGCCCTTCACGTGGCCGAAGAGTTCGCTCTCGAGGAGGGTCTCGGGGATGCTGCCGCAGGAGATCTCGACGAAGGGCTTGTCGCGGCGCACGCTCTGCTTGTGGATCTCGTGGGCGATGAGGCTCTTGCCGGTGCCGCTCTCGCCGGTCATGAGCACCGTCGAGCGGCTCGCGGCGACCGCGCCGATCTGCTCGTACACGCGCAGCATGCGCGGGTCGGAGCCGATGATTTTCTCCATCGCGTCCTTCTTCGCGAGGGAGCGGCGGAGGCGGGTGTTGTCGCGCAACAGTCGGCGCTGGGCGAGCGCGCGGTCGAGGCTCTGATCGAGCTCCGCGTCGACGATCGGCTTCACGAGGTAGTCCGCGGCACCTCGGCGCAGCGCGCTCACGGCGGCTTCGACGGCGCCGTACCCGGTCATCAGAATCAGCGCGATCGCGCGGCGCTGCGGTTCGAGCTTGGCGAAGAGCCGTTCGATGTCCTCGGCGGTTGCGGCGGCGGTGTCGAGCAGCAGGACCTCGAACTCGTGCTCTTCTGGTGCCGCGTCGAGGGCCTGCGAGGCGTCTTCGACCGACACCGCGCCCGCGGTGGCGAAGCCCTTTGATTCGAGGTGGGCCATGATCGCGTGGCGGGCCATCGAGTCCGCATCGCAGACCAGCACGCGTTCGAACGAGTTGGTGGAGCCCATGCGCAGCGCCATGGCGGGTTCAGGGCCTCAGCGGCGAGGGGAACCTCACACGCAACACCGCGCCCTGGCGGCCGGCACGCCTTCCTGTGTCGCCCGCGGCGAGATCGATCGAGCCGCCCATGCTCTGCACGACGCTGCGGGCGACGGCCAGTCCGATGCCGGGCGCGCCGGGCTTGGTCGTGAACCCCATGTCGAAGATCCGCGAGAGATCCGAGATGCTCGGCGGGCCGATGCCGTCGTCGGTCAGGGTGAGGTCGTACCAGGGGCGCGAGTCCTTGCCGTAGCTGAGCGAGGCGGGCGCGGGGATCTCGGCGAGCTTGACGGAAACCGACCCGCCGCCGCCCGTGCGGCCCACTGCTTCGACGGCGTTCTGAAGTCCGTTGAGCACGACCGTGTAGAGCCCGCCAGCCGGGCACGCGGAGGCCGCTTCGGAAAGTTCGCAGGTGAGATCAACCGAGTGGCGTGCGGCGAGCGGTCGCACGACTTCGATCGCGTGCGTAATGGCTTCGCCCAGCAGCACGGGGCGGCAGCGAGAGAGGTTCGGGCTGCCGATCGGGTGAGAGGGCGACTGCATCGCCGCGTGGACGAGTTCGGACATCTTGTCGAGTTGATCCGCGGCGACGACGAGCTGGCGGCAGGCTTCGTCCGCGGCGGCGTGGCCGGTGACGGCGATGGTGGCCTGGATGTTGGTCTTGGCAGCGGAGACGCAGCGCATGGAGCCGTCGAGGAGATCGCAGAGGCGGGTAACCAGGTTGGCGACACGGTCGACCTGGACGTAGGTCGCCTCGGGCGTGACGGGGCGGTGCACGGGGGCCGGCGAGCCGTTGGCCGAGTTCCCGTGATGTGGTCCGTCTGCGGGGTTCATGCAGACGGAACATCGGGGCGGGACAGCGGTGGATTGATGCACGATGTTGCGTGAAAGCAACGACCCCGTTATCCGTCCGGGCGAGACCGTCCAGCCCGTACCGGCGGAGAGGCCCGCGCGGGCGGTGCAGACGGTGCGATCCCACCGTGGGCGGTTATCGCAGACCGTCCAAGAACTCGGCGAAGCGGTCCATGCCGCGGTTGATCTGGTCTTCGGAGCAGGCGAAGGAGATGCGGACGTGCTTGTGGCCGCAGCCGCCGAAGTCGTCGCCGGGGACGAAGGCGGTGAGGTGTTCGGCGAGGAGGGACTCGCAGAAGTCCATGGCGTTCTTGACGGGCTTGCCGCCCTTGGTGGTCTTGCCGAAGTGTGAGGAAACGTCCGGGAACGCGTAGAACGCGCCGGTGGCGGGGGAGGACTTCACGCCGGGAAGGGTGGAGAGACGGGCGTTGATGACCTGGGCGCGCTTGGCGAAGGCCTGGCGCATGGTTTCGACTTGAGGGGCGCATTCGGTGAGCGCCGTGCGGATGGCGGGGTAGACGAAGGAGGTGATGTTGGTTGACATCTGGCCCTGGAGGGTGGCCATGGCGTTGGTGAACTTGAGGCCGAACTCGCCGGGCATCGCGGTGTACCCGACGCGCCAGCCGGTCATGCCGTAGGCCTTGGAGAGGCCGTTGAGGGTGATGGTGCGGTCGGCGACTTCGGGCATGCTGCCGATGGAGAAGTGGGGGATGCCGCCGAAGATGATCTTCTCGTAGAGCTCGTCGGAGAGGATGACCATCTCGGGGGCGATGGTCGCGATGGCCTCTGCGACGACGCGGCCGATGGCGCGGAGCTCGTCGGGGGTGTACATGGTGCCGCAGGGGTTGCTCGGAGAGTTCAGGACCAGCATGCGCGTGCGGGGCGTGATGGCGGCCTTGATCTGCGCGGCGGTGGCCTTGAACCCGGTCTCGACGGTGGTGGGAACTTCGACAACCTTGCCGCCGGCGAGCT
>JBMOHX010000315.1:0-4826 GCA_049317625.1 Phycisphaerales bacterium | reverse complement strand
TCCGGACTCCCAAACCCCGGTTTCCCGCGCGGTCCGCCCCCCGGTGATATCATGCCGCTCCAAGTTGCCCCCTCCCGCGGCGTCCGGGTGGGTGGCTGGCGCTGCCGGTGCACAGCGCTCCACGACGACGCCCGACAAGGTGCCCATCGATGAACACGTTCTCTCGCTTCTCCGGCTCGAAGTTGGCGCTCGCCGCGGCCTGTGGGTTGGCCGTGGTGGCGGGCTTGGAGCTCAGGTCCCTCGCGCGGCCGGAAGCGGCCCCCGAGATGGCGGCCCCGACGGTCGTCGGCCTGGTGGACCTCGAGCGGTTGATGAACGGGCTCGAAGAGCTGGCTTCTCTGAACTCGGCGCTCAACGGCCGCAAGGACGCCCTCCAGGGTCAGCTCAACGACATCAAGAAGCAGATGGAAGCCATCGACAACGACCTCAAGAACAACATCGCCGAGTCCGACGTCAAGGCCCGCACCGAGAAGCTCGCCCAGAAGTTCGAGCTCGAGGCCCTCTACGAGGCCCGCGGCAAGGCCTTCCAGCGCCTCATCGACCTCGAGAACGGCGACATCATCAAGGCCCTCTACGAGAAGGCGACCGTCGCGGTCACCGCGTTCGCCCAGAAGAACGGGATCGACCTCGTGATGCTCGACGACCGGGCCATCGGCTTCCGCAGCCGCGCGTCGGTGAAGGAAGTCAACTCCATCATCGAGAGCAAGCGGGTCCTCTTCGCCGGCCAGCAACTCGACATCACCGATCGCATCCTCGACCTCATGAACAACGAGTTCCGGGCCGGCATCAATGTCGGCAAGAACGGGAAGCCCTGACGAGCCCGGACCGATGACGACTCCCGCCACCCCAAAGTCCGCCACGCTCGATGAGATCGCGCGGCTGGTCGGTGCGACCATGATGGGCGCTTCCGACCTCCGTGTTGATCGCGTCGAGTCCCTGGCCACCGCCACCCCGGGCTCGATCGGATTCCTCCGCGATGCCACGCACGCCCAGGTGTTCTTCGCCGGTCGGTGCAGCGCGGTGCTCATCCCGACGTCGATGGACGCCGCGAGGCTCCGCGAGGAAGACCCGCTCGGCCGCCCGCTCCTGATCGTGCCCGACGCGGACCTCGCGCTCATCAAGGTGCTCGGGTTCTTCGCGCCGGTCAACGCTGCCGAGCCCGGCACGCACCCCACCGCGGTCGTGCATCCCGAAGCGGTCATCGACCCTTCCGTCAGCATCGGCCCGTACTCCGTCGTCGGTGCGGGAGCTGTCATCGCCGCGGGGACCGTGATCCGCGAGCACTGCTCAATCGGCAAGGACGTGCGGATCGGTGCACGAACGTGGTTCCACCCGGGCGTGCGGGTCCTCGACGGGTGCAGGATCGGCAACGACTGCATTCTGCACTCCGGCGCCGTCGTCGGGTCCGACGGTTTCGGCTACCACCCCTCGCCGGACGGTCGCGGCCTCCTCAAAGTGCCCCACCTGGGCAACGTGGAGATCCACGATGATGTCGAGATCGGTGCCAACTCCACCATCGATCGCGCGAAGTTTGGTTCAACGGTGATCGGGGCCGGCACCAAGATTGACAACCTCGTCCAGATCGGCCACGGGTGCAAGCTCGGCCGGTGCTGCGTGCTCTGCGGGCAGGCCGGGCTCGCTGGCTCGGTCACGCTCGGGGACGGGGTCGTGCTCGGCGGCCAGGTCGGAGTCGCAGACGGGCTCTCCGTCGGTGCCGGCGCGAAAGTGGCCGGCGGCGCGGGAGTCTCGCACGACGTGCCCGCCGGCGCGTCGTACATGGGCCGACCCGCCCAACCCGCCGCGGAGTTCAAGCGGAACACCGCCGCGTTCCGGTCGCTGGGCCCGCTGGTTCCGCAAATCAAGCGGTACTTCCGAACATTGTCCGAGTAAATACGAATCCGAATCCTATCAAACAGCCGACTTTCAACATTTACTGAAATCACCAGTAGACTCGGAAGTCGGGAGTTGCGATACTTCGGGCATGGAACCCCGATCCAAAGCCGTGGGACCCGAAGCGCTCCGGGAAGCGCAAGATCGATTCATCGCCGTCTGGGGGCAGATGGGATCGGCGTGGGGGATCAGCCGCACGATGGCGGAGGTCCACGCCCTGCTGTACATCACGGGTCAGCCGCAGTGCACCGACGAGGTGATGGAGCGGCTGCAGATCAGCCGCGGGAACGCGTCGATGTCCCTCCGCGCCCTGCAGGACTGGGGGATTGTGGTCCGCGCCCACAAGCGAGGGGACCGCAAGGAGTACTACGCGGCGGAGCAGGACGTGTGGGCGCTCTTCCGCGCGATCGTGCGTGAGCGGATCAAGCGTGAGGTCGACCCGATGCTGGCGTCGCTGTACGAGATCCGCGACCTGACCTCGGGCGTCGTGCCCGACGCGGGTGCGCTGACCGAGATGAAGACGATCACCGACACGCACAACAAGAGGCTGGACGAGATGCTGGACTTCTTCCGAACCCTGGAGGGGCTCAGCCAGCGGTTCGTGAGCCCCGCGGGTCGCGGGCTGCAGATCGCGGCATCGCTGCTCAGACGGGACGATTCGCGCGGGGGTGTTTCATGAGAATGGCGACGGCTCCGGTGCGGGTCGAGGTCCCTTGTGACGAGAGTGAAGCCGGCCTCGTGCTGAGCTGGTCTGTGTCGCGGCTCGCGCTCGCCGCGGCGTGGCCCAAGCTCGAGCTGCCGGGTTCGCCCGAGGTGTCTGTTGTGCTCACCGCGACGCTCCGCGCCGGCGGCGAGGCGGCGGAGGTCAGGGCCACCGTCGCGGGCAAGCCGCTGCTGGGCGAGGTGACCGACGCCGCGGCCGGCGGGTGGATGAAGGACGACGAGAGCGGCCTGCTGCACGTGCGGCTTCGCGAACCCACGAGCGACACGCCGCTGCTCGACGCGACGCTCCGCGCGGGTCCCGACGGCCCCGAGCTCCTGTACGCCCGCACCACGCTGCTCGCGCTGCTGAAGCTGCCGGGCGGGCGATACGAAGTGAGCCGGGCTTCGCTGACGCGCTCGGTGTGATCAATGACCACCGCCGCGGCATCATCACCTTCTGTCGGCGGGGCGTTGCGTTTGATCGCCTCAGACATCAAGCTCGCGCACTCGATTTTCGCGCTGCCCTTCGCGGTGCTCGGCGCGTTCATGGCGGGCCCGGTCCCCGGCGAGCGCCTGTTTGATTCGGCCCGAGCCGGCGAGTGGCGCGCGTTCGCGGGGAAGCTGGCGCTGGTGGTGGTATGCATGGTTCTCGCGCGCACGTGGGCGATGCTGTTCAACCGGCTCGTGGACGTGCGCTTCGACGCGGAGAACGCGCGGACGGCGCGCCGCGTCTTCGCGTCGGGCCGGCTCAGCACGAACACCGGCTGGGCGGTGGCCTGCGGGTGCACGGCGCTCTTCTGCGGCGTGACGGCGCTGTACTGGCTCTTCTACGACAACCCGTGGCCGCTGGCGCTCTCGATCCCCGTGCTCGCGTGGATCGCGTTCTACTCGCTGACGAAGCGGTTCACGATGCTCTGCCATGTCTTCCTCGGCGGCGCGCTGGCCGCGTCACCGCTCGCCGCGGCGATCGCGGTCGAGCCGTCGCGGGTACTGACGACGCCGGCGCTCTGGTGCATCGCGGGGTTCGTGCTCGCGTGGGTGGCGGGGTTTGACATCCTGTACGCGCTGCAGGACGAGGAGTTCGACCGCGGGCGCGGGTTGCACTCGGTGCCGGCGAAGCTCGGCACCTCGCGGGCGCTCCTGGCCAGCCGCGTGCTGCACGGGACCGGCCTCGCGCTGCTCGTGCTGGCGCAGCAGTCGGGGACCGTGCTCGGAGCGCTCTTCGCGGGCGGCATCCTCCTCGTGGGCGCTCTGCTCGTGCTCGAGCACACGATCGTCGCCGTGCGCTGGCGCGGCGGGAAGGGCGAGGCCTCCTTGAACATGGCCTTCTTCACCGTCAACGGCGTGGTGAGCTGCGTGCTCGGAGTCCTGGGCGTGGTGGACGTGCTCACCTGAGCCGCGGCTACTTCGCCTCGGCCCACTGCTTGAGCAGCGCGTGCAACTCGTCGGAGAACCCGATCATCGCCGTGCTCGGCGTCTGCGCGAGCGGGTCGTCGAGGAGCGCGTACCGCGACTTCGTGACCGCGGGAACGTCGAGCTCGGCGATCTTTCCGAGCGCACGGCGCGCGGCGGCCGCGTCTCCGCACAGTGAAGGCTCGCCGGGAGCGCGGGGAAGGACGAGCACGACCGCGTCGGGCTTCATCACAGCGATCTGCTCGAGCGTGAGCGACTGATACGGCCCGCCATCAGTGATCGCGGGGACACCGCCCAGACTCGCGAGGATCTCGAAGTGGAACGAGCCCGGGCCCAGCGCGGCGGGCGGGGCGATCTCGGCGAGCATCAGCACGCGGCCGACGCGAGCGAGCTCCTTGTCCTGCTTCGACCACGCGTTGTTCATGCGGGCAATCAGCTCCGGGCTGCGCTCCGGGCCACCGCGGACGAAGCGCTCGATCTCCTCACACTCGCGCCGGATGTCGGCGAGCGTGCGCATCGAAGAGTCGTGCAGCTTCCAGCCGCGCTCCGCGGCGAGCGTCACGAGGCGTTCCGGTGGCCCCGAAGCGCCCCACTCCGTGATCACGTGTGTGGGCTTCGCGCCGATGAGCCGCTCGTAGTCGATGCCGAGCTGGTTCCCGCACACCGGCAAGGTCTCCGGCAGCACCATGTCGTACCCGTGACGCCCGACGACGCGGTCCGCGAGGCCGAGGTCTCTGAGCATCACCGCGACCGCCGGGCTCAGCGCCACCACGCGCGGGCCGTCGGACGCGGGGTCCTTGCGGCGCTTGCAGCCGGTCAGC
>JBMOHX010000314.1:0-4841 GCA_049317625.1 Phycisphaerales bacterium | reverse complement strand
CCCGCCGCGAAACGCAAGCGTTCGGCGTGATCCCCACCGCAGCTGTTGTGCCGCCGCTCCTGTCTACCGAACCACGCGCCGCCGACGCGCCGCCGCGAACCACGCGAGACCCAGCACACCCGCGGCACCCGGCGCCGGCACGATGTTGGTCGTCACAAGCAACCCCCCACCGTTGTCGTTGTAGTGGCCCGGCAGGTCCGTTGGGTTGCCGAAGTCCAGCGCATCGACGAACCCCAGATAGAACCGCGTCGCGCCGGCGGGGATGTTGAACCGCTGAAGGTTCCCACCGGCATCCAACCCATCGCCCATGAAGAACGTCTGCGCCAGCAGCGGCGAGAACTCCGGAAGGCTGTTCGCGTTGGTGACATCCAGCCGCGCCGGGGCCGGATCACTCGCGTTCGCGGGCCCAAGAAAGAGACCCGTCAGAAAGAGCGTCCGGTTCGCGTGGACGATTCCCGAGATGCCGCCGAATGAGAGCACGTCGGTCGTCCCGCTGGCCGAAGTACCGCCATCCGCGCCGTTGAGCGGAAACGTCACGCCCGCGGTCACCGAACCCGTCACGCCCGTCAACTCAACATACGTCGACGAATGCCCGACAAGCGACAGGAATACCGGACGCACCCCGCCGCCACCTCCACCGGGCGAGGGCGGCGTCGCGAGGCCCGCGCCGAAGATGTTGCACTTGCCATCGACAAACACTTCCACGCCGTAACCCGCACACGTGCACGCCATCACGGTGAACACACACAACGCTTTCATGGAATCTCTCCTCTGCTCCGCCCCTCCCGCGCGTTGGGCACTCTTCAGGAAGAGTCACCCGGCGAAGAGCCGAGATTCATCCTATGTGCGCCGCGACGTGACCGACACCGCGAAAGCCGACGCAATGGATGAAGGACCTTTCCTCCATTGACCAAGCGCTCAGCACCCCGGCAACGACCCGCCGTTCGTGTCCCACACCTCGAAGAACACGATCACGTCGTCACCGTCCACGCTCCCCGATGCGTCAAGGTCCGCGCACTCCCCGTTGGTATCCCACGCCTCGAAGAACCCGATCACGTCGTCCCCGTCGATCGCGCCGTCGTTGTTGTAGTCGCCGATGCACCCGTCCGCCTGCCACGGGCATGTCGGCGGCGGCGCGGGCTCAACCGTGATGATCGTCGTGTCCGCACTCGTCGCGCCGTCGTTGTCCGTCGTCGTCAGTGTGATCGTGTGCACGCCCACAGCAAGCGAAACGTTCGCGGTCGCCGCCGCGCCCTGCGCGAGCACCGTCACGCCCTCGTTCCACCGGTACTCAGTGATCGTTCCGTCGCCGTCGCTGCTCAGCGAACCATCGAGCGTCACGCCCTCAGCGCCGGAGTTGTCACTGTCAACCACCGTCTGATCGCCACCCGCATCCGCGGCGGGCCGAGCATTGACGTCGACGACCACCGTGTCCGTCCCCGTCAGCCCCGAGTTGTCCGTCACCGTCAGCGTGATGGTGTGCACGCCCGTCGCGAGGTTGACGTTCGCCGTCGCCGACGCCCCCTGCGCAAGCACCGTTACTCCCTCGTTCCAGCGGTAGTTGGTGATCGTGCCGTCGGTATCGGTGCTCGCTCCACCGTTGAGCGTCACGAGTTCAACCGAGTTGCCGTCGTTGTCGCTGAGGTTCTGATCGGGCCCCGCGTTCGCGGTCGGTGGCGCGGGCGGAACCGCGCGGACCCCTGATTCGCCCGCGATGTTCACGTCGCGGAACGAGTTGCTCCCCGCCTGCTGCGCCCGGAGGAAGTAGTAGTACGTCACTCCCGGCACCGCCGTCACGTCGTCGAACGATCCGTTCGGTCCCTCGTAGATGATCGAACCGCCGAGCTGCTGGTTCGCCGTGTTGCGGATGATCCGGTACGCCGTCGCGTTCGGGATCGCCGTCCAGGTCAGGCCCACCCGATCCGTGAACGCGCCATCCGTCGCCGTCACCGTGAGGGCAGTCGACTCCGCCTTGATCGTCAACCGGTACAACTGCGTGTCACCAATCGCGGGCGCACCGTTCTGCGACACCCTCACGATGAAGTTGCCCGGCGGAGAAACGAGAACGTCGTTGACCGTCTCCGCGGAGCCCGCAATCGTCGCGTCCTGCGTGATCCACGTCACGCCCCCGTTGTTGGTCTGCACCTGGAGCACAAGGTTCGAGATCGCGAGCGCGTTCACGGTGAACCCGCTGCCTTGACAACTCCCGTCCGCGTTCTGGTCAACGTCGACGTAGCTCGAACCAAACGGCGTGATCGTCACGTCCACCAGCCGCGGCTGGTCGACACTGAACCGGTAGTAGTCGGTATCACCATTGTCGGAGATCGACATCGTGGCGGTGTTGGCAAGCGAGGGTGCGGGCGTGATGCCGAACGTGGTTGTCACGCCGGGGGTGAGTGCTCCCATCGTGGTCGCGTTCGCGGCGCTCGCGTTGGGCTCGTAGATGTCACCGTAGTAGTACTGCCCGCCGCGGATCTCGTCCTGCTGCGGCCCGTCGTACGCGGTGGAGTTGAACGGCTCCATCAGCTTCGTATTCGTCTGCGGGCACACGTGGGCGAACCCGAGCGTGTGGCCGACTTCGTGCATCAGCGTGTTGCGGAAGAAGCGGTAGGTGCCGCCGGACGACGCCCAGTTCTCCGCGCGATCGATGACGATGTCGCCGACCGTCGGATAGAACGCGTACGCCAACACGCCGTTCCCGCCGTCGATGTCCTTCATCGCGATGCGGATGTGCCCGCGTGTCGGGCCCTCGGCAGTCCCCCACAAGGCACCGTCGTCCCAGTCGTTCACGCCGTTCGTCACGCGGACGAAGTTCACGCCCGTCAGCGCGGTCCACCGCGCGAAGCAGGCCTCGAACTGCGCGATCCACAGCGCCCGGTTCCCCGCGAACAGCGCATCCATCCGCGCGAAGAGATCGGAGTTCTCCGAGGGCTCCCCCGCGCGGTTCGACTCGACGAACGTGCCATCCGGAACCAGCGACCATGTGATGGTGACCGGGTCTCCGATCCCACCCGACACGCCCCAGCGCGTGTTGGCGTTGAACTGCTGGTTCTGCTGCATGGCTCGCGTGAACGCGGCCATGACCTCGGGGGACGGCGGGAACGCGGGGTCCCAGCACGCCGCGAAGTCGCTCGTCGCCGGGTCACTGAAGCCCGACCCGTCGCACGGCACCTGCGGGGCGTCCGCGCACGGCACCTCGGGCTCGCCGGCCGCGAGCGCGCCCGCGGAACCGGCCACCACCAAAGACGACACCAAGACGGCGGAAACGCGAACCATCGGAAGCATCGGAAACCCCTGAAGAATGACGACGGTCGGAGCGCGACAGTCTACACGAACACGCGCAAAAGCGAGCCCATTGTTTCCATCCGATCGGCACCCGAACCCGGCCGGATGCGGCCCGGTCCGGAAACGGACCCCGATCGATGTCGGGAAACCCTGCAAAGCCCACGTGCGCGAACGACGGTGGATGCGCAGCACGCCCGCGGCACATCGCGCGTGGCGCGCGAGGACCTGTTATCCTGACCGCAACCAAAGGAGCTTCATGAGCTGGGACCTTTTTATCCAGTCGATTCCGGCGAAGTACAAGACGATGTCCGAGATCCCGGAAGGGTTCACCCCCAAACCGCTCGGCTCGCAGACCAAGGTCATCAAGGCGATCCGCTCCGTGCTGCCCGGGATCCTCTTCGAGCAGGGATTCGCCAACGTGAACAGCGACGACGGCCACGTCGACATCGACATGGGCCTCGAGAACCCCGTGCACTGCGTCGCCCTCACCTGCGGTGGCGGCGAGTCCATTCTGCCCGTCGTCCGCTCCCTCGTGGCCGCGCTCGGAGGCCGAGCCTTTGACGCTTCCAGCGACTCCGGCATCTTCGACCCCGACGCCGCGGCGATGTCGCTGGGCACGGCGAACGCGCACCGGAACAAGGCGACCGCGAAGGCGTCGAAGAAGCCCGTGAAGAAGGCCTCGAAGACCGCCCCGAAGAAAGCCGCGGCGAAGAAGTCCCCGGCCAAGAAGACCGCGAAGAAGGCCGCCAAGAAGGTGGCCAAGACACAGTCGCGCGAGCGCAAGATTCGGTAACGCGCCCGCGCCCACTTCTCCAGGAGATTGCATGAACCGTTCTCGCCTGCCCCGCCTTGTTGTCCTGCTCTCGCTCGGCCTCGCGGCCGCGACCGGCCTCACAGCCTGCGGGGGCATGCACATCACAAACACGAGCGACCACGACGTCTCGTTTTCCCGCTCGGTCCCCGGTGGAGAAGAAGGCTACACGCTCAAGCCCGGATCGACGCTGAACCTGCCGCGGGGCACCTCGCTGCGCATGCCCGACTACACGATCACCGCCGACTGACCGCAACCACGCGGCGAGTGCCGGGATCCACCGAGCGGAAGGAGAGGCGTGTGTCACAAGAAGTGAACCCGCTCGCCGAGGCTTGGTACGTCCTTCGCGTGCGGACCGGCAGCGGCGCGGTCAAGGTTCGCACTGTCGTCGCACGCAACGCCGCGGCGGCGATCGCGCGCGTTGAGGCCGATGGTTTCACTCTCGTCACCTTGGTGTCCGACGACATGCACCGCTTCGATCAACCGATCGGGAATGCGGGGCTCTCCGGCACGGCTTGGTCGAAGTTGCGCTACACGATCCGAATGGGCGGCCTGCTCCGGCTGCTCCTCTTGGTGGTGGCGGCAGTCGGCGCCTTCGTGCTGCTGATGCTGGGCCCTTCGGCCGGGCAGCCGACGAGTTGGTTGGTGGGCTTGTTGCTGCTGATCATGGTCCCGGCGATCAGCCTATGGGCGAAGGTCCGTCCGAGCCCTTCCGCTCTCCTTCAGAGTGCGATCCACGCGTTAG
>JBMOHX010000313.1:0-4844 GCA_049317625.1 Phycisphaerales bacterium | reverse complement strand
CATCGTCCAGCTCACACCCGGCTCCACCCGCGTCAACCCCACCCTCGAGATCCGCGGCAACGTCGACTTCTCCACCGGGAGCGTCGATTTCCCCGGCGACGTCGTCGTCTTCGGCGATGTACGAGACTGCTTCACCGTCAAGAGCGGCCGCGACCTCACGGTCCATCACCTCGTCGACGGCGCCACCCTTCACGCTGCCCGCGACTGCACCCTCCGCCACGGCATGGCCTCGAAAGACCGCCACAAAGTCGTGGTCGGGCGAAATCTCGACGCCAGATATCTCTCCGGCGTTGATTGCCACGTCGGAGGCATCGCTCGGATCGAGTCCGACATCACCCACTGCCTCCTCGAAGTCCGGGGCGACGTCCTCGGCCCCGAGTGCTGCGTCGTCCACGGCGAACTCCGAGTCGATCGCTCCTGCGACGTCGCCGAGCTCGGCAGCCAGGCGGGCATAGAAACCGTGGTACGAATCGCGAGCGAGGATCGATCCGCCGCCTACGTCGAGCGTGCTCAGCAGCTCCTCTCCACTCTTCAGTCCCGAATCGTAAAGGCCGAGGAACGCGTCCGCGACCTCCGCTCCGTGCACGGCCGGATGACCTCCTCCCAAGCCGATGCGCTCACCGAGCTGAGTTTCGAGGTCGAACGACTCGGGTCGATGAAGGGCCGACTCCAGGCCGGCCTCGGCCGGCTCAAGGCCCTCTCGATCGGTGCCGCCGCCGGCGTGACCGTGAGACGGGTCATCCACCCGGGCGTCACCATCGCCCTCGGGCGCTGGACGATCACCTTTACAGAACTGGCCCGAGGCCCGATCCGCCTGAGGATCAGCCCTCACGGGGAGCCCGAGTTCGCGCACCCCGATACCGGCGACCTCCAGCCGACCCCCTCGGGTGCCCGGATCACCGCTCCCGCGCCCGTCGCGCTCGCTCAAGCCGCCTGAATCGCCCGTCCCGCGATCGATTCGTGTGTTGAAGCTTCTGAGGCGAAACCACTCCCGCCCGCGAACCCGTACAATACCTCCGATGAGACCACCGATCCGCGCGCCCCGCGAGGCGACGGCGGGGCGAGGTTTCGTCGCGGTCATGCTCGTGGCATTCGGCGGATTAGGAGTCGGGTTCGCCCCTCTCCAACCGGAACCGCAGCCCGAACACCCCGCGACGCCCGCGCCGCCGCCACCCTCGGCCCCCCAGCCAACTCCCTCCCCGAAGGATGGGGCGGGTGACGCACAACCGGGTGACGAGCCCCCCCAAACGTTACCAGACGTCGAAATCCTTCTCACCGACGGCCGACGCCTCACCGGCCAACTTGTCTCCAAGAACGACCAGAAGCTGATGGTGCGGATCGCGGGCCTGCTCACCCCGCTCGATATGTCCGACGTCGCAGAGATCAAGCCGCTCAAACCCGTCGAGGAGCGGTACGCCGAGCTCCGGACCGGTATCGACGACGCCGACGAAGAACGCCTCCTGAACTTGGCAAGATGGGCCAACTCACGGGGCCGACCCGACCTCGCCCTGAAGGACGTCATCCATGTCCTCGGTGTGAACCCAGGGAACCAAGAGGCCGCTCAACTCCGCACGCTCCTCGAGGCTCAGATCGCCGTCAACGACCATCGTTCCCGCGAGAAGGCCGAGGACGCGCCCGGCTCTTCCAAACCAGAACGACGCCGGTTCCCCCTGCTCGACGAGGCTCAGGTCAACATCATCCGCGTCTACGAGATCGACCTGACCGAGCCCCCCCGCATGCAGATCGGGAAGGACTCTGTCAAGCGATTCATCGAGACGTACGCGGGCCAGGGGACCGTTCCTTTTTCCAAGGACGGGCGTGAAGCCTTCAGCCGCCGGCCGGCCGTCAAGATCCTCGAGGCGATGTTCGAGCTCCAGGCCCGCGAGTTCTACGCCGACGTCAAGGTGATGGAGAACCCATCAACCATGAAGAGGTTCCGAGATGACGTCCAGCGGTGGATGATGACCACGTGCGCGACCACCGAGTGCCACGGAGGAACCGACGCAGGCCGCTTCCAGCTCTACAACCGCAGCACGAACTCCGACGCCACCAGCTACACCAACTTCTACATCCTGGACCGCTTCCGCTCCGACGAGGGCCTCCCCCTGCTCGATTTCCAGAACCCCGCACAGTCCCCGCTCCTCCACTTCGCGCTCCCTCGCGAGGACGCCCTCTTTAAGCACCCCGAGCTCTCCCGCGAACGTCGGAACAACTACCGTCCGCCCTTCAGGAGCCAGGACGACGATCGCTACAAGGCGACCGTCGAGTGGATCCGCTCACTCTACCAACCCCGCCCCGAGTACCCCATCACCTACAAACCGATCGCTCCCTTCGTCGCCCCCTCAGCCAAACCCGACAACCCCAAGCCCAGATAGGCCCCCCCGGCTTCGCCGCACCCGGACGGGGACGGGAAGACCGACCTGTGTTCTGCTACAGTGTCGGCCCCGCTCCGGCGGGACGCTCAAGCCCCGGCCACGCCGGGCAACGGAACTGCTTATGAACAAGGGTCTTCCGAACATGATCCGCATCTCGCCCCGCACGTTCTACGTTCTTGCCGGCCTCGCACTGCCGCTGGCCTCCGCCACGATGGGGGGATGCGACCAGCGCTCGCCCACTTCCGTTGCTGTTGAGTCGGCATCGCGCGAGATCCAGGTCGTAACCGGCGGCGGTGGTGCCCGGCCCGAGGCCTCCGATTACTCCAAGACCATGACAAAGGTGGTCACCGGCGCCGGAGCCGCCGCGAAAGAAGGCACCAAGGTCGAGCAGGCAGCCGCGAGCCTCTTGGTCGCGACGGCGAACCTCGGCCTGGCCAGCGAGGCCTTCGACAAGACGGTCGCGTTCGACCTGACGGCCCGGAATCTGGCCACGACCATCCAGTCCCTCGCGAGCAAGTGGTCGACCACGTCGGGCACCGCCGCCGCGGCCGAGAGCTTCGACCCCGCGGCCCAGATCCGCGAGTTGGGCGCCCTTCGTGAAAGCAAGGACGCCGAGGCGGCCCGCCTCCGCACGGAACTCGCCGCGGTCCAGGGCCGCCTGAACGGCCTTCGTTCCCGCGCCAAGACCAAACTCGACGACGCCGCGGCCAAGCACGCCCGCTACACCCAGCTCACCAGCGACGCCGTCCGACTGACCGCCGCGGAGGCCGCGAAGGTCGTTGCCGAAGCCAACGTGATCCGGCGCGAGGGCGACGCCCTCCGACTGGACGGCTCAAAGATCACCGCCGAGGCCGATTCGATCGCGCCGACCATCGGTGAGATGCAGGCGCGAATCGACGAGCTCGCCAACCAGACCAAAGAGTTTCAGAAGGCTCAGGCCGATCTGGAGGCCCGCGGCACCGCCTTCCGCAAGGAGGCCTCGGACGCGCGGGATCAGGCCAACACCACCGCCAACCAGCTCGACGCCAAGGTCGGCGAGTTGGAGAAGATGTACGACGGGGATCTCAAAGAAGCATTCGAGGCCCTGCGCAGCGCCCTCTCAAAGGCAAACAGCGCCTCGGCGAGCAGCCGCGACGCCTCCCCGGGATTCGGCAAGCTCTCCGTCGGAGAGTCTCAACTGTCCATCGCCGACGCCGCCTGGGCCCAGGCTCAGTCCTACGGCAACGTGGCCAGCGTCATGGAAGGCCTCTCGCGCGTCGCTCCCAAGCTCCCGCAGGCGAGCAAGTACGCCGAGGCCGCCGCCAAGTACCGCAAGGTCGAGACCGATTCTCTCAAAGAAGCCTCCGAGGCCTTCGAAGCCGCAGCGACCGCCTTCCAGGGCGCTCGCGTAACCGGCCCCTCCAAGGAACGGCTCGAGAAGCTCGGCACTCTGATCGAAAAGGCCAAGACCGTCACCTCAGACCGCACAGCCGACGTAACGGCCACCTTCGGACTCCCCAGCCGCAGCACCCCCACGATCAAGTCGTCGGGCGCGGCTGCCGCCACCGGTGACACCGATCCCGCGCTCCTCACGCGGCTCGAAGAGTTCCTGGTCGCGATGAAAGCGGGAGACACCCGCGCCGACCTGATCGAGGGCCCCGCCCCGGTCATCAAGCTCGTTCAGGCCTCGGGCAACCTCGACAAGAAACTCCGCGAGAAGCTCGGTTCTTCCTTCGCTGAAGCGATGGGGCCGATGGGCAAGGGTGCCCTCGACCCCAAGATGTTCGAGTCGCTGACCGTGGCGCAGGCGAAGGTCGAGATGACCGGTGCCGACTCCGCGAAGGTCACCTGGGACGGGGTACCGCCGATGCCGTTCAAGAAGACCGGCGAAGGGTGGAAGCTGGACATCATGACCTTGTTGGGTCCCGAGGGCCAGAGGGCGGCAATAATGGCAGGCCCCATGACCAAGGTCTTCGACGAACTGGCCAAGGATGTCGAAGAAGGCAAGATCGCCGATACCGCGGCCCTCGCCGCCGCGATGTCGCAGAAGATGATGAACCTCATGGGGCCCAAGTAAGCCCGAACGCCTCGGCTGGTCCCTTGACTCGCGCGAGAACGAGAATCGCCGATGAGCGCTTCCGAAACGAACGTGGCCGGTCCGGTCTTGCGTGAAGCCAGGATGCACCTGTCCCCGGTGAGCGCGCCAGCGGTCGGAACCGTGGTCTCCAACGAGCGCTGTACCGCCTCTAAGAAATCCGCTGGCTTCGTACGGCATGTCGCCATCGACGTTTCCGGCACTCCCATCGAAGGCGGATTCATCGCGGGCCAGTCCTTCGGGGTCATCCCCCCGGGCACCGACGCACGCGGCCTCCCCCACAAAGTCCGCCTCTACTCGATCGCCAGCCCGACCCGCGGGGAAGACGGTGGCGGCAAGCTCCTCGCCACCACGGTGAAACGGCTGATCGACGAGGACTGGGTCACCAACAAGCT
>JBMOHX010000312.1:0-4865 GCA_049317625.1 Phycisphaerales bacterium | reverse complement strand
GATCACGTCGTCACGAGTTCGCCGATCTCGTAGCTCGAGAAGCCGCCGATGTTGTCGGTGGCGCGGGCGAAGATGAGCGAGGTCCCGAGGGGGAGCTTGTTCCCGGCGACGGTGAGCATCCAGACTCCGTCCACGAGGCGCGCCTTGCCGATGCTCCGGTCGCCGCGGGCGTCGAGGGTGCGGTTGCCGTTGGCGTCGTACCAGAAGTCGAAGGACTTGATGAAGCCGTCGGAGTCGGTGACGCCATCTGCCATGAAGTTGACCATTGTTGTGGCGCGGGGCCCTGTCCCAGGGTTGAAGGTGGCGGAGCCGATGTTCGGTGGCGCGTTGAGTGTGACGAGGGTGGTCACCGGCGCGCTCGCTCCGCCGTCGTTGTCGTTCGCCACCGCGAAGAAGCGGTTCTGGCCCTCGGCGAATGCATCGCTGGAGACCAGCGGCTTCTGGGCGAGGGGGAACTCGCCGATGAAGGAGTCGGCGTTGTCGAGCTGACCGACCACGCCCAGGGTCGGATCGTCGTGGAAGTACCTGACAGTTGTCACGCGCCCATCGAGGTCCTTGGCGGCGGCCACGGAGAGCCGGATGTCGTCGCCGCGGTTCTTGATGAGGGTCGGTGTCGACTTGAGGCTGCCGATGGTGGGGTTGTTGTTGACGATGTCGACCGAGCCCGCGGTGGTCTGGCTCCAGGCCCTTGTGTTGTCCTGAATGCGAGCGAAGACGAGGTGGCCGCCGGTGGGGAGGCCCTTCGTGGGCAGGGTTGCGCTGGCGGTGCCGTTGGTGAGCCTGGTGACCGAACCGATGTTCTTGTCACCTCTGCTGAAGACGCCGTCGCGGTTGGTGTCGGAGTAGAACTCGACTCTGGTCACCGTGCGGCCCTCGGGAAGGAAGATGTTCCCGGCCGCGAACACTACGGAGGAGCTGCGGGGGGCAGAGGACGCGGCGGGCGTCAACGTGCCGACGCCGAAGGACGGATGAATGAGCGTCGAGGCCGCGGCGGGGGAGCTCGGGCTCCCCAAGGTGTCCTGCGCCACGGCGAGATAGTGGTAGGTGCCGAAGGCGACTCCCGTCGTCGGTACAGTCACCGAGAACCCGTCCGACGCGTTCGAGTCGGTACCGAGCAGGCTGTCGACGGCGGTGTCGAGAAGCCCGTTGGCGTCGAGGTCGCGGTAGAACATTACAACGGAAACGGCGCCCTCGGCGTCCGAGGCGGTGGCCGTGAGGTTGAACGCATCGCCTTCGGTGACGGATCCGAGAGAAGCGACGAGGCTCGATACCACCGGTGCGGTGTTGACCGAGATGTCAACGGAAGTGGGTGCGCCGGAGGCGCCCCTGTCGTCGGTCGCGACCGCGTAGAGCCGTCGGATCCCGACCCATTCTGGGGGAACGGGGAGTGACGCGGTCCAGCCGTCGGTCGGGGTGTCGTCGATGAACAGCACACTGTCCGAGCTCTCGAACGCGCCACTCGAGTTGGAGTCGTAGTAGAACTTCACGACAGTGATCGCGTCCACGGGATCCGGGTCGGCGGCGATGGCGGTCAGGGTGATGGTCGCGCCGATGACGGGGTCGGCGGGCTGCGCAGCGAACGAGGTGACCGCTGGCATCGAGTTTGAGGTCACCCTGAGAACGGTGGAGGCGATGCCGGTGCTGCCCTCGTCGTCGGTGGCCACCGCGTAGACATAGTAAGTACCCGGCGCGAACGTGGCCGGAATGAGGTAGGTGCCCGACCAGCCACCGGTGCCGTCCGAGTCCTGTGCGATAAGCGTGTCCGCGGTGTCCCAGGTTCCCGTCCTGTCGTAGTAGAAACGAACGGAGGTGACCGCACCGTCGCTGTCCGAAGCGGTCGCCGACAGGTTGACGACTGCGCCCGGGGCGATGGAAGCCGGGCTCGCGGTGAAGGATGTGACCGTGGGAGCGGCGTTGGCGGTCACGGTGAAGGTCGTGGCGGCCAACGGGCTTTCGGCGCCCTGGTTGTCTGTGACGCGGACGAGGACTCGGCGCGGTCCGACCGCCCAAGTGCCCGGGACTGTGAACGTGACCGACCACCCGCCATCAGAGCTGGCGTCGAGCCCGAGAAGGGCCTCCCCGGTGTTGATCGTGCCGTCCCCGTTGGCGTCGTCGAATGCAACCAACTGGACGATGCTGCCGTCGATGTCGACGGGCGAAGCGGAGAGAGTAATGGAAGTCCCGACCAGGCCGAGAGAACTCGAGAGAAGCGGCGTGCCGACGGAAGGTTCTGCATTGAGAGACGTGGTCCAGCGCGAGTACCACACCCGCGGGCTGGCGGCCCCGTTCACACACACCAAGTCCCGCCGAGCGTAGCTGTTGATGTCGACCAGCCGAACGAGTGCCGCCGAGGGCCCGGAGGATTCAGGAGCGATCAGGTTCTCGACCAGCGGGAAGTTCCGCGAGCTCCCAGAGCCCTCGGCCCGGTACAGGGCGATGAAAGACCCCGCCGCGGCCGCGATGTCGAGCTTCCCGTCAGCGTTGATATCACCCACTTCAATGTCGGCGACGCCGATGGGAGGAGCGGAAGGCAGGGGCTGGTTGCGGAAGTTGAACGACTGGAGAGCGGTCCGATTCTCCATGATCACCAGCGTTGAGGAGCCAACGCCCGCGGGCTGATTCACGATGACGAGGTCGTACTTCCCGTCGCCAAGCACATCGCCCCTTTCGATCCTGATGGGTGTGCCGCCGGTCTGGAACGGCGCGGGCGTGCCCAGCGTCCACACTCCCAGGTTGCTGGTGACGCTCCCGATCACCCAGACCCGCCCGTTCGCCGGCTCGGTTGCCGCGATGTCGTGGGTACCGTCCCCGTCGAGGTCCGCCACAACGACGTCCGAGGGCGTCCCTCCGATGCTGGCGCTGGCCGCGAGGTGAAAGCGTCCGTCGCGGTCGATGCGGCCGGTGTTGTCGTTGCGGAAGACCTTGACGCTGTTGTCTGCGGCGCTGGTGACCGCCAGATCGGGGGTCGAATCGCCCGTGAAGTTGCCAAGGGCGATGCTCTGGTAGCCCGAACCGACGATCACGCTGGGACCCACTTCGGTCCTGAAGGTGCCCAGCCCGTCGTTGAGCAGCACGTGGATGCGGGAGCCCGAGCCCACGAGGGCGACGATGTCCACAAAGTTGTCGTTGTTCACATCGCCGAGCGCAAGGTCGGTGATCTGCCCGGGAGCCGCGCTCCCGTTCGCATAGTTGAGCCGGTAGCGGATCGGCTCGCGGAGGCTCCCGCCAAGGTTGAACATCACGCTTACATAGGCACCGGCGTTCCCGCCCGAGCTCCCCGAACCGGTGACCACGTCCTCGCGCCCGTCACGGTCCAGGTCGGCACTCAAGACGAAATCCGGCCGGTCGCCGGCGGCGGTCTCCGTCCACGACCATTGAGCGGCGTCCATCAGCGCCCTCGCTTCGAGATTCTCGAACGGGTTCCCTCTCACCGGCGGGCAGCGGAGGCCGGGGGCGATGAGTCGGACGAACTTTGAGAGGGACCTCATAGCGTACTCCTGATCGGGATGGCGCATCCGCTCATGACAACGACCGCCCATAACAACGCAATGGACAGCACAGTACCACACAACCCCGCGTTTCGGCGAGCAAGGAAGGTGGTGCATGATGAAACTCGCGCACACGTCGGGCGACGACGGTCCCGCGGTACGGACGTTGTACAGGTTCGGGCTTGACGCGATGCCTGAATGATGAACGTCGTCACCCGTTCAACGGTGGATCGCGAGTACCGCGCCGATCGCGAGCGGCCCGCCAATGAGGTTCAACACCGCCGCCGGGGCGATCATCGGCGGCACGGGCCACACCGGTGACATGGGGATCAAGGTGCCTCAGGCAGCGGGCGTGACCATGGCGATGAGCCCGGCGGTGATGGGCGACGAGACGATGCGGGCGATGAAGCCGGTCTGGGCGCGGAGCGCCCGCTCGAGAGTGGGTGGGGCGGATTGCGAAAGGTCTGCGGGCCAGGCCCGTCCCGGGTGTAGGCCGCGCGCGGGTTGGGCCGTTCCCGCTGATGTGGTGGGTTAGGTGGTGACGAGTTCGCCGATCTCGTAGCTCGAGAAGCCGCCGATGTTGTCCGTGGCTCGGGCGAAGATGAGCGAGGGCCCGAGGGGGAGCTTGTTCCCGGCGACGGTGAGCATCCAGGCACCGTCGATGAGGCGGGCCTTGCCGATGCTCCGGTCGCCGCGGGCGTCGAGCGTGCCGTTGCCGTTGGCGTCGTACCAGAAGTCGAAGGACTTGATGAAACCGTCGGAGTCGGTGACGCCATCGGCCATGAAGTCGAACATGCTCGTGGCACGCGGGCCGTTCTCGGGATTGAACATGGCGAAGCCGATGTCCGGCGCGGCGTTCAGGGTGACGGTGGTCGAGACGGGGGCGCTGAAGCCGCCGTCGCTGTCGACCACGAACGCGAAGAACCGGTTCTGGCCGTCGGCGAAGTTCTCGCTGGAAACGAGCGGCTTCTGAGCGAGCGGCAACTCCTCGATGAAGAAGTCCGCGTTGTCGAGCTGGCCGACGACGCCCGCGTTCGGGTCGTCGCGGAAGTACCTGACCGTCGCCACGCGGCCGTCGAGGTCCTTCGCGCCGACCACCGACAGTCGGATGCTGTCGCCGCGGTTCTTGACGAGCGTCGGGGTCGACTTCAGGCTGCCGACGGTGGGGTTGCCGTTGACAATGTTGACCGAGCCCGCGGTCGTCTGGCTCCAGGCCCTTGTGTTGTCCTGGATGCGGGCCAAGACGCGGTAGTCACCGGTGGGCAAGCCCTTGGTCTTGAGCGTCGCGTTCGCCACGCCGTTGGTGAGCTTGGTCAACGCGCCGACCTTCCTGTCGCCGGTGCTGAAGACGCCGTCGCGGTTGGTGTCGGCGTAGAA
>JBMOHX010000311.1:0-4913 GCA_049317625.1 Phycisphaerales bacterium | reverse complement strand
GAGCCGTCGACGCGGTCCGCGTCGACCGACGATCACGATTAGTCGTCAACGGTGCCTCTCATGAACGCGGGCACATCATTCTCTTGCGACGGCGACCTCCCAGCGAGGCTCGACGTCACAAACCTCGAGAGTGTTGAGGCCTGGCTGCTCGCGGGGGCCGAAGCCTGCGAACACGCGGCGTGCAGGAAGTTCTCCACAGAGGTGATTCGTGCCCCGGGGATCTTGATCGCCACCGGTGACCTTCACGACAACCCGATGCACTTCGCGAAGCTGATGACCGCCGCGCACCTCGATGATCCAGCGAACGAAGAGCCGCGGTTCTCGGGGGAAGAGACGCCCGTCCATCACCTGGTGCTGCACGAGCTCATCCACGGCGAGCGTCTGATGCAGGGGATGGACATGAGCTACCGCACGCTCGTGCGGGTGGCGCAGCTGAAGGCGCTCCACCCGGAGCGGGTACATGTGCTGCTGGGGAATCACGAGCTCTCGCAGATTAAGGGCGCGGGGATTCTGAAAGACGGCGTGCGCGTGGTTGAGGTGTTCAATGAGGGAGTCGAGTACGTCTTCGGTTCCGATGCCCCTCGCGTCCACGCCGCGATCGAGAGGTTTGTGCTCGCGATGCCCCTCGCGCTGCGGTGCGAGACCCCGCGCGGGGACATTCTGATCGCGCACAGCCTGCCTCCCGCGGCGATGATGGGGCGGTTCGACCCAACGGTTCTCTCTCGCGACCTGACCGAAGCCGATTACTCGCCGCGTACCGGTTCGGCGCACATCATGGTGTGGGGACGCGGGTACGACGCGGGGCTGATCGAAGACCTCGTGGAGCGTTGGGGTGTGGCGATGTTCATCCTCGGCCACGACAAAGTGGAAGAGGGTGCGCGGTTCGTGCCTCCCAACGTGCTCGTGCTCAATAGCGACCACGCGGGCGGGGTGTACGTACCGATCGACCTCTCCGACCCGCCACGGGCGGCCGAGGCGGTGGGCATGGCGGTGCCGCTGGCGTAGCCGTCGGCGTTAGGACTTCCAAGGCCCGGTGATCGCGAGTGTCTGCCCTTCGTTCTGGCGGTTCACGAACAACGTCGAACCGTCCGGCGAGAACGTCGCGCCAGCGAACTCGGAGCTGCTGCCGGCGTTGCGAGCGAGCTTGTAGACCGAGCCTTCGGGGGAGATGCCCAGGAGGAAGTTCTCCTTGTCGTCATCGGGGACGGCGTCTTCACACACGACGAGATCGCCCCAGGGCGCGACGGTGATGTTGTCGCAGTTTCCGATGAGGGTGCCGTCGTTGGGCTCCACGAAGAGCTCGAGCATGCCGGGAGACTGGGCTTCAAGCGGTGTGCCTTCCTTCGCGCTGGGCGTGTACTTCCAGATCTGGCCGCGCTGGGCCTTTCCGCCGATGGTCGTGGCGAAGTAGATCACGCCATTGGCGTACCACATCCCCTCGCCGCGCCCGAAGACCGCGGCGCCACGCTCGAAGTTCGCGTAACGGAGGTCGTTCTGCGCGGACGCGGTGTGCTCGAGGTCGAACCACTCCGCGGCGTGCGCGGTGCCGAGCCCAAACGTTTGCTTCTCCCAGTTGCGGGTGTCCGCCCTCGGTGCACCCTTCAGCATGAGGCACTGGAGCCGTCCGCCTTCGTGTAGCTTGCCGGGCACCTTCGGGATGTACCGGTAAAGCAGCCCGTCCGCGAGGTCCTCGGTCATGTACACGACGTTTGAACGCGGGTCGACCGCGGCGGCTTCGTGCTGGAACCGGCCCATGGCCTCGATCGGTTCGGCCTTCTGAAGGCCCGCTTCGGCCGAAGCCTTGACCTCGAAGACGTAGCCGTGGTCCTTTGAGTAGCGGTCACCCGCGAGGGTCATCGTCTCCTCGCAACTGAGCCACGTTCCCCAGGGGGTCATCCCGCCGGCGCAGTTGTAAACGGTGCCCGCGAGGCTCATGGAGTGACGGACCACCCGCTTCGCGCGGGTGTCGTATACCACCGTCGTGGTGCCGCCCAGCGCAGGGACCGAGCCGTGTCCGGTGTCGTACATCTTCGCGCGGATCGCGTCGGTCAGCCGCTGTCCGCGGCTGCCGAAGGCACCGCGGACCATGTCGGCGGTGTCCAGCTCGTGGTTGCGGACGAGCACCGTGAGGCCGTCCGGGCCCGGGAACGCTGCCATCCCGTCGTGCTTGGCGGGCACCGTGAGGCCGTCGTCCATGACTTCGCGGAAGCAGCTGATCGCCTTGTAGCTGAAGCCGGCTGGGAGATCCAGTTGACCGGCGGGGTCGGACACCAGCGGGCCGTAGCCGGGGCCGGCGTGCAGCCTGAGCAAGTCGGCCATCGCGGTTCCGGGGCGGAGCAGCGTGTGCAAGCCGCTAAAGCCGAGCGAGAAAGCGAGGCTGCGCTGGAGCACGTGGCGACGGGAGAGGGTCATGGTGGCTTCCTTTTGGGCCGACATGCTACGGGGCGGGTCCGCCGCGGGCGGCGGTTCGGTTTGTCTTGCCGCAATCTTTGTCTTCACCTAGCCTTGAGGCGAATGATCACGCCATCCCCGACGACCAAGATCGATCCCGGCCATTCCCGCGGCACCTTCGCGGGCGCTGTCGCGCCGACGCAGGGCCGCCCCGCCTGCATCCGGTTCGCCGTCCCGAACACGTCGTACGAGCTTTTCCTTGTCCCGACCGCCCCGGTTGACGCCACGCCGGGGAAGCGGCTGGTCGGGGTGATCTCGGCGAGCTCGCGTCGGATCGACGTGGTGGACACCGGCGGGCAGTTCGTCGAGCCGCTCGTCGGCCGGCCGCGGCGGGTGCAGGGCACGGTGGTGCGCAGCGAGGGGGGCGCGGTGGTGGTGGACGCTGGGGTCGTGATCCACCTCAAGCCCACCGATGCACGCCAGTCTGCGGACTCCTTCCAGCCGGGGCAGATGGTCTCGTGCGACGTGCTCGACGGCGCGACGTTCTCGCCGCGCTGAGCGACGGAGTCTCGGGGGAGCGAAGGGACATGGAGGCTGTTACCCACGGCGGAGGGCAGGAGAACTTCCGCGGGGGTTTGCTCCGCACGCTGGCCCTTGGCCGCGTGGAGCTCGCGACGAACCTGCTGCTGGCGCCGATCGCGGGGTACTGCGATCTCGCTTTCCGCACTGTCTGCCGAGAGTGGGGGGGCGTCGGACTCGCGTGCACCGACCTGCTGAGCCCGCAGGGGTTGCTCCGCGGGACGGCGACCAGCCTAGACCTCGCACGGACCAACGACTTCGACAAGCCGGTCGGGATGCAGCTCTACGGGAGCGATCCGCAGATCATGGCCGAGGGTGCCCGCTGGGCGGTCGAGCACGGTGCCACTGTCGTCGACATCAACATGGGGTGCCCGGTCGACAAGGTCACCAAGAAAGACGGCGGCAGCAAGCTGCTGACGGACCTCGATCGCGCCGTGGACATCGCTCGTGAGGTCGTTCGGGCGCTCGACAAATGCCCGCTGAGCGTTGAGGAGTGGGCGCGGCGAACGGGCGGGGCGAAGATCCACAGCCCGGGACCGGTCCCGCTGACCTGCAAGATGCGGCTGTGCTGGAGCACCGAAGACTATCGGTGCGGTCGGGCGTGCTCCCCGTTGCTCGCGCGATTGCTGGCGGAAGTCGGCGTCGTGGGCGTAACCGTGCACGGCCGGACCACCGAGATGAAGTTCAGCGGAGAGGTGCAGCGCGAGGGGATCGCGCGGGTGGTCGAGGAAGTCGCGGGACGGATCCCCGTCATCGGCAACGGGGATGTGAAGAACGGCCCAGACGCCGCGATGATGATCTCAAAGACCGGGTGCGACGGCGTGATGATCGGTCGGGGGGCGCTGGCGTCTCCCTGGATTTTCCGTGAGTGCGCGGCGTACCTGGAGCACGGGCGGTTGCTCGAGCGTCCCTCGCAGCCCGAGCAGATCGCGACGATCCGGCGATTTTTCGATCTGATGAGGCAGTACCGCGACGATCGGTACGCCCTCTTCCAGATCAATCGGCGCGTGAGCTGGTTCTCGCGGAACCTCCAGCGTGAGCTGCCGGGCGGGCGGCTTGAAGGCATCAAACCCTTCAAGGAGGCAGTGCGGAACGCGCGATCCCCGGAGTGTGTCTACCGGGCCTTCGAGGAGTTTCTGGCCGGGGGGCTTCGGTCCGCTGCCGACGACGCGAGCGCGGTTGAGGGTGTTTCGGCGACTGGGGAGTGATCGCCGGGTCTGAAACGGCGTGATGGGTCGCTCTGCTCCCGGGCGAACGGAGCGCGGTGGAGGCCCGCCTCAGCGAGAGAGATGGAGGCCGTTCCGGGCGGAAGCGGGCATGCTCGGAGCGAAGGCTCGGTGCAATTCCCAGAAGCGGGCTCGGTCGCATCGGGAAAGAATGATACGATTGCGCTATGGCGATCCGTCTTCCGGCGGACAAGTTGAATGTGTTGAAGCCGTTCTACGGCGGCCGTGACGTGTGCGTCACGGGCGGGGCTGGCTTCATCGGCGGTCATCTGGTGGACGCGCTGTTCTGGCTGGGCGCGAATGTCCGGGTGATCGACGACCTTTCGAACTCGACGCTCGAGCACCTCTCGGAAATGCTGGAGACCGAAGGGGACCGGGTGCGATTCGTCCACGGGTCGGTGCTGGACGATGAAGCGCTTTCGGACGCCGCGGAAGGGTGCAAGACAGTGTTCCACCTGGCCGCGCTCGGGAGCGTGCCCCGATCGATCGAGCAGCCGCAGCGGTACTGGAGTGTCAATACGACGGGGACGCTGCGCGTGCTGGAGGCAGGCAGGGCGTGCGGGGCCGAGCGTGTGGTATATGCGTCGAGTTCCTCGGTGTACGGCGACCAGGCCGAGTTGCCGAAGGTCGAGACCCAGCCCCTGAAACCGCTGTCGCCGTACGCGGCCTCGAAGGCGGCGTGCGTCGATTCCACCTGTTCGGCCACGGTGATCGGCA
>JBMOHX010000310.1:0-4919 GCA_049317625.1 Phycisphaerales bacterium | reverse complement strand
CGTCGTGACCGGTGGCAGGCACGAGGTCAGCTCCCCGCTGGCACTCCGGGCGGCCGTCGGGCCCAACGCGCCATCCGTCGGGAGGCCCAGCTGGTCGGCCAGGGTCGTGTCGATGAACGATGTGGTGGCACCGCTGTCCAGCAGCACCTGCACTCGGCGCGGGCCTGACCGGGAACGCACAGAGCCGTAGATGCGCGGCTTGTGGTTCTGAGCCGGCGGGTCCCACCGGCGGTAGAGCGGTTCGCCGCTCGGGTCCCTCAAGGCCGTGGCCAGCGCTTCGTTCCAGCGTTCCTGCGACCGCTGGTTTATGGCACGGGTGAGGTCCTTGAGGGCGCCGTCCCATTGTGCGCGCGCCTGCCCGGCGACCAGTGCGTCGAGCGCCGCCTGTGGTGACCCCGCCTGGTCCGCCGCCCGTACTGCGCGGCCCGCTTGCACGTGTCGGGCATACCCCGGGTCGAAGGCGGCGCACGGGGCTGGGGTCGCCTGAGCGGGCACTGGGGCCCGCACCGTCCTATCAGCTGCGTCCTGTTCTGCATCCAACAGGTCTGGGGGACGGCCCGCCGGGGCTGGTGGGCCCGGCGGTTGAAAAATTGCAGCGGCGGGGTTGAGGTGCCCCGTCGGAAGGGTTTGGGGGGGGGCAGCCGGGGGAGGGGGCTGCGGGCGTGAGCGCACGCCCGCCGCCGACCTGAGCTGGCGCTGTGCCGGCGTGTCCTGCGCGTCTTCGAGTGTCCGCAACTGTTGCTCATTCGCAGGTGTGGGTAGCCCCCTCGGCCTCCCGCCCCCCTAATGGTCTTTTGACCCGTCCCGTTTCCGGGCGCCCTTGACCGACAGGCCGTGGTCGAGAGCGTACTTCTGCGCCTCCGGGGCGGCCGCCGGGCCGTGGTGGGGGCAGAACGCGAAGCGATGCACCTCCCCCGTGGCATCCCTGCACTGGGGCTTGGTGCTGTTGCAGGCGTAGCAGAGTTGGTGATCGCGGCGGCGGAGGAATTCCGCCTTGTTGGCCGGGCCGTCGGCCTCGGTCCCGCCCATGTACTCCGGGAACTTGGCGAGGTTCTGGCCGGGCGACGGTTTGAACCCCTTGGCCACGCCCGAGCGCAGCTCGCGCGTGTGGCGGCCCATGAGGATGGCGAGAAGGGCCTCCTGGTGGTCTCTGACGACCAGCAGTTGCGCCTCCCGGGCGTCCACGTGGTCCTGCGGGGTCGCTGCCCCAGCGAGGGACACGACGGTGCGCGGGGACGTCAGGGCGGAGGGGGGGCTGGTGGCGCTGTCCGCCCGGTCACGGTGCGTGCAGTCCACCACGGCCGCTCGCGCGACGCGGGTGCCTGGTTTGGTGTCGCCGGTGCGGGGGGCCGGCGCCTGGCGGCGGAGGAATGCCACGAAGAACTCTGCCCGACCGCCGAAGAAGTTCTCTCGGGCGGGTGTGGTCTCGAGAAATGTGGAACGGCGACCGCTCTGCTCCTGCTGGGCCCTCGCCTTCCGGTCCATGGCCAGGCGGGCCGTCTCGCTCCATTCCGTGTTCTCCGTTTCTGCGGCCAGGCGGTTGAACGTGGTCTGGTCGTGCTGAATCTGGCTCTGCAGAATGTAGCAACGCATCTCATTTGGGCCAATGTTCCGTGGAATATCTGCGCGATCGGCCGTGCCCCTCAGCAACTTGAGCGCGAGAGGAAGGTCGGGCCAGGAAACCGTGCCACCGAGGTTTGGATCCGTGTAGGCAAGCCATATCCCTGCGTGCTTCCATTTCGTCTCGAACTCGTGCTCCATGGCTTCGCAGACGTCACTGAAAGATGGGGGATCCTCCCTGTCCGGAAAGACGCTGTAGAACCACTGCCTGTGCTTAGCTTCCAATTTCAGGAGCAGTTCAGCCAACCAGCGATGCTTGGGAATGTGATGGAGGCGGAGTGCCTCCTCGAACGTGCAGGTGAACTCACGGGGATTTTCACCCGTGAACGTCGGGTGCGCCTTTAAAACCGTGCCCACCGGTTCGACCTTGCTCGTGTTCTCCTCACCGCGGTGGCGCGATGGGGAAGCGGAATGCCTACGAGCCTCGGACTGTGCCTGTGCCTGCAAGATCTGTAGTTCGAGCTCCTTCGTCGCATGGCGTTGTTGTGCAATTTGCAATTCTAATTCCAGGGCGATTGTGGCGAGCCTTCCCGATGCGGGGCTACGATCCTGTCGCGCCCGATCTGCGGTTGGGAATGCCGCGGCGAAAGAGGCCAAAGCACTGCGTGGCGAAAGTGCGGGGCTACCTGCTTCGCTACCATAACCGTTCTCAAAGACCTGCATGCTAGAGGGTGTCCGCATACCCGACATCGCTAGGACGCGATCAACGCTTCTCGTATCCATCGCTTCAACGCTTCATTTCTCTTTTGTCTCTTCTCTTTTTGCCCCTGCCGACGTGACCGGGCCGACGTGACCCGTCCGAGTCGGAACCCCGACTACCGCTGACTCGGATGCCAGTGACATCCTGTCACGGCCCACCAACTAAACTCCAAATGCCCTCATTTGGGGCAAGGGTAGGAACAAAAACCCCGGGTCGACCCGAAACCCTATCGGTGGCGGCGGCCGCGGTCCCGCCGGAGGCGAAAGAACGCGTCCGCTCGATCCACCTCCGACGGAGACGGCGTTGAGAAAGTAGACGAGGCGGGGGAGGGGATCAGCAACGGTTCTGCCGCCGCCGCGGAGACGCCACGACCCTGGTGTGCCCGGCGAGGGCGACCCCCGCCCGGCGCTGCGGGACTCAAAAGCTGCGACCAGCTCCTGGCAGTTGGGCAGATCCTCCGCATACCGCCACTCGTCCCGGGACGAGTCCGTGCCCACCCATCGTAGCAGGTATTGGACCCGGCCCCGGAAAGTCCGACGCCGAACGATGATCTCCACCTCCGCCTCACCCGCCGCGTCCACCACTGGTCCCGCCTGCCCGCCTCTTTCCCGGGCCCGGTAGTGTTTCAGGCGGTCCACGTTGATGACCGGGCTGATGCGCATCCGGCGCGGAAGCCGCAGCGTGTAGGTGTTGGGACCCGGCGAATCGATGACCTCGAATGGCCCCTCCCAGCGGTTCCGCAACTTACCCACTTGGGCTGCCTCCGCCAGCTGGCGGGTCGCCAGGAGCACCCGGTCGCCGGGCTGGAACGTGACCTCGCGACTGTGTTGATCGTGGTGCTCCTTGCGTTCCTGCTGCGTCGACAGCAGCAAGGCCCGAACCTCCTCCGTGATCTGCCGCATCCGCGCTGCGTGCGCCGCTGCCGACTCCGCCGGCCCGGAGGGTCCATGCGAAAGCGGGAGCCGCGGGTGCTCGCCCCGGTCGATGAAGAAGGGTGTCATGCCGGTCGCTGTCGCCGACTCGCTGTTGTTGATGGCAAAGTCCACCAGCGGTAGGCACGTGTCCCAGTCGTCGCCGCGGCCATTGACAAATGCCCGCAGCGTGTCCCCCACGACCCCGTTGACCCGCTCCACCTTGGCCGAGGTGTTCTTGTGGTACGCAGACCCCACAATGAGAGCAGACCCCAGCCCCTTGGCGAACGCCGTGAAAAAGGCGCCCCGGAACTTCGGGTCGTGGTCCACGACCACGACGTCCGGTACTCCTGTCCCGTTGCGGAGGCAGACCTCCAAGAAGATCTTCGCTGCCTCGGCCGCGGTCGCGGTGTCTCGTGTGGGCACACTCACCACCTTGCCGCTGAGATGGTCAATGTGAACCTGGACGAGGTTGAAGCCCTGCGCCGACGCCTGGAGGGGGCCGATGAAGTCGATGCCCCACATACCCCCGCGCCGAGAAGGGAGTGGAAGAGCGTGGAACAGGCCCCGCGGGCCGGTGTGGTCAGCCTTCACGCGCTGGCACACTGGACAGCTAGCCACGTAGTCCGCCACCGCCTGAGTCATGCCTGGCCAGAACACCAGGCGTCGGGCCAACGAGAGGGTCTTGTCCCGCCCAAAGTGGCCAGACAGGGGGGAGTCGTGGAGGTCCCGCATGACCTGCTCCTGCAGCCCGCCCCCCGTGGGTATGCACAAGCGCGCCGCGCGGCCTTGTCCCTCCCGGTAAAGCAACCCGCACCGGATGATGAAGGTGCCCCCGCGGGGGACGTCGGCCCGGCCCCTGCGACCCATCTTGGCGCGTTGTAGACTGATCGCCCGTCCGTTGCTGTCCACCGCCTGCCCCGGTGAGGTCGTGGCGCCCCGGAGGATCGGGCCGAAGAACGGATCCGACTGCAAGCCCTCCCGCAGGCCCTCCACGAAGGCGGGGGCCAAGAACCTATCGTCCGGGTCGAGGATGGCCTTTCCCGCCCGCATGGTACCCTCGTGCAGATGGAGGTCGGCGTCGGCCAAGCGAACGAACGCCCCCGCCGGGACGGTGTTGCCGCCGCTGCCACCCGGCGGCTGCTGCGTCGCGTCGGGCGTTGGTGGGGCACCCCCGGACCCTGCGCCCGCCGCCCAACGCACCGCAAAGAGCTCCTGCTCGCACCCCGGTTCCGGCCCGGTCCGGAGAGGAAGGCCATCCGCGAAAGCGGGTCCGCCGGGTTTCGAGCGCCCTCCACATGGGTGACCGAGAAGTTGAACTCCTGGAGACGGTCCAACCAGCGGGCGTGCAGGGGGGTCAGCTGGGGGCACGTCTGCAACCACGTCAGCGACTTGTTGTCGGTCACTAGATCGAAGTCGGTCGGCACGGTGACCCCCGGGGGGAGCGGGCCGCCCGGCGAGCCGAGCAAGTAGTGCCGGAACACCTTGAACGCGTGAACCACTGCCAGCATCTCCAACGCGTAAGGCGAGTACTTGCGCTCGCTCATCGTCAGCTTGCGCGACTCGTAGGCGATCGGGTGCTGCACCCCCTCGTCGTCTGGCTGCGTTAAGATGACCGACACGGCGAGCCCCGACGCGTCGGTCACGACCCGGCAGCGTCGCCGCGGGTCGTGCGTCCGTAGCACCGG
>JBMOHX010000309.1:0-4921 GCA_049317625.1 Phycisphaerales bacterium | reverse complement strand
GTTGCGCTCGACATCAACCTCGCGACCGCGATCCCGACACGAATCATGAGCGATCCCACGCGCCTCCGCCAGATCCTGATGAACCTCGCGGGTAACGCGGCGAAGTTCACGGAGCAGGGCCGTGTGTGCATCACGGTCGCGTGCTCCAACGGCGCGAGCGGATCGCGTCTGATCTTCGAGGTCGACGATACCGGCCCGGGCATGTCGAACGAGCAGGCCCAGAAACTCTTCGAGCCGTTCACGCAGGCGGACACCAGCGTCACCCGCAAGTTCGGGGGCACGGGGCTCGGACTCACCATCTGCCGCCGGCTCGCCGGTTTGCTCGGCGGCGAGGTGACACTCGTCGCGACCCAGCCCGGGAAGGGATCCACGTTCCGGCTCGAGCTCCCGCTGATGCCCGTGAAGGCCGCGGAGATGACGACGGTCATCGGTGGATCCGATCCGGCGACTCCGTCGGTCTCAAAAACCCCAAGCATGCTGCACGGTCGGCTGCTGCTCGCGGAGGACGGCCCGGAGAACCAGCGCCTGATCGCCCACCACCTCCGCAAGGCCGGCGCGGAAGTCGACATCGCCGAGAACGGGAAGGTCGGGCTCCACATGCTCGACGCCGCGGCTCAGGACGGCCGGCCCTACGACCTGCTTCTCACCGACATGCAGATGCCGGTCATGGATGGCTACGCACTCGCTCGCGCGCTGCGGGAATCGGGCTCGGCGATCGCGATCGTCGCGTTGACCGCGCACGCCATGGCGGAAGACCGGGCTCGCTGCCTGGAATCCGGGTGCGACGACTACGCGACCAAGCCAATCGACCGCGTCGAACTGGTGCGGACCTGCGCAAACTGGATGGGGCGAAGCTCGCCCAAGGCTTCCCAATCCGGGTCGGCCTCAACTGCCGAATGACCCGTCGGCTTCGTCACCGGGTTCTTCCGGCTCCTCGGCCTCTTCGGGAACCTCGGCGACGGGATTGTTGCCAAAGATCGCCGTCCCCACCCTCACAATGTTTGCACCTTCCGCGATCGCGGCCTCGTAGTCAGAGGACATTCCCATCGACAAAATGTTGAACCGTCGGGGATCACTGACCTGCCCGCGGATTTCGTCGAAGAGGTCGCGGCACCTGGCGAAGCACTGCCGGTTCTCACTTTCGGTCCCGGAGGGAGCGGCCATGGTCATGACGCCGCGCAGGCGGACGTTCACCATCGTTTCGATCTGTTCCGCGAGCGGGCCAGCCGCGGGAACGGCGCAGCCAAACTTGGACGCCTCCCCAGAGCAGTTGATCTGGAGGAGCACTTCAACCATCTGGTCGCGCCGCATCGCCGCGGCCTGAAGCTCCTCGGCGAGCCGGAGCGAGTCGACGGAATGCACGAGCCTGGTGAACTCCAGGACTTTTTTCGCCTTGTTCCGCTGCAGGTGCCCGATCATGTGCCAGCGGACGCCGTCTCGGCCTCCGGGCTGCGAGGCCTGAGCGCCCAAATCGCTTTCGCTGCCGGGCGCGAAGAGGAGGCTGCCGGAGTCGTCTCCCTGCACTTTGCGTGAGGTCGGGAAGCGCCGCTGTCGTCCGAGCCACTCGGCGATCATCGAGGCCCGCTGCACGAGCTGTTGAACGCGGTTTTCACCGAAGTCTCGGTGGCCGATTGAGATCAGTTCACGGATGTGCTCGGGCTCGGCATTCTTGGTGACGGCAACAAGAATCACATCTTGGGGCCTCCGCCCCGCCTTCTTCGCCGCCGCGGCCACACGGTCGCACACCGCGGCGTACCGGGCTTCGAGCGTCGGCGCAAGTCCATCGCCGGCGTTTCCCGCCGGACTGTCTTGCGATTGATGTGCTCCAGCGAATGACATCTCAGGCTCCCCGCAACCGAGGGCTGCGTCCCGGTCCAATCGATTCCCTCCGATTGTCCACGACCTGACACTTCAGCATACCACGCGCGGCCACTCCGTGTCCAACCGACTCCGAATCTTCGCGACGCCCGAACCTACGCTATACATCCGCGGATCCGCCCCGCATCCTGAGGAGTTCACCCTATGCGCAACGATCACCTAGCCCCGCGTCCGAGCCCGATCGAGGTCGGCGAGGTCGCGCCCGATTTCACCCTCTCCGATCAGAATCGGCAAGAATGGCACCTCGCCGACCGTGTCAAGGCGGGAGATGTCGTGCTCTGCTTCGTTCCGCTGGCATTCACCGGAGTCTGCTCGACCGAGATGAAGTGCATCGAGAGCGACTTCGAAACCTGGACCGCGAAGGGCGCAACGGTCGTCGGCGTGAACTGCGATTCGTTCGCCGCGAACAAAGCATGGGCCGAGCGCGAGGGGTATCGGCAGGTCATTCTGGGCGACATGCACCGCAATGTCTGCAAGGCCTACGGGCTCTACTGGTCGGACCTGAACGTCTCCCAGCGTGCGACCGTCGTCATCGGCAAGAGTGAGACCGGCGTCGGCCGCGTCAAGTTCGTGCAGGCCCGCCCGCCGGGTCAGGCGATGAACTGGTCCGAGGTCCTGGCGCAGGTCTGACTGCTGCGACCAGTCCCCAAAATCTGGCCCAGTTTCCCCACGCAAACTCGGTGAGTTCCGCTGCGCTGAACCCGCGCTCGCGCAGGCCGTCGAGCAGGTGGCCCATGGACGCCGGCCCGTCGATGCCCTCTGGCAGCGCGAGGGCTGAGAAGCCTCCGTCCATGTCGCTCCCGAGCCCCACGTGCACCCGATCCCCCGCGATCTCGCAGACCCGGGCCACGTGGTCGCACCATTCGGCGATCGCCGCGCGGCGGTCGCGCTTCCCGCCCCGGATCAGGAACGGAGAGAAAACGTTTACCCCGATCACTCCGCCCCGCCGGACGATCTCGCGGATCTGATCGTCCTTCAAGTGCCGCTGGAACGCGGGCACGCCGCTCTCGTCGGCCCGCCCATCGTGGACGAGTGCGCGGCAGTTCGAGTGGCTCGCGATGATCGGCCGGGTCGTCGCGGCACAGAGTTCGTCAAACGCCCGATCGGAGAGATGGCTCGCGTCGTGCACCACGCCGAGCCGGTCCATTTCCGCGATCAGCCGTCGGCCCAGGTCGGTGATGCCCAGATCGCTCGTGTTGCCTCCCGCGTAGCGGGATGACTTCGCCCAGGCCAGCCCGGTTGCGACGACCCCCGCTTCCACCCAACCGACAAGTTCTGAAGGTTCCCGTATCGGGTCGGCCCCCTCGATCAGGATGCCGACATTCAGCGTGCCAACGATCGGAGCGCTTCGGACCGCGCGGGGCCCCATCGACCGCAGGGAGATCCGTCCCTCCCGCTCCCAGCGCTTGTAGATCTCGATCTGCCTCCACCCCGCGGCGTGCGCCGACTCCGCATCCCCAGACGGGTACGCGATGGCCGGTGGGGTGCCGTCGGGCTCGACGAAGATCGTGCCCAGGCACGCCCGAACTCCCCCACTGTTCAGCGACGGGAGCGTCACGGCCGCGGGAAGGTCCGGCCCGCCCGCGACCTCAGGGAGGGCGGTCATGTCCCGCCCGGCGGCCTCCATGTACGCGAGGTCGAGGTGGGCATCGAACCAAACGGGGGAAGGAGGTGCGGTCATCGGCCCATCGTACGAGACCCGACCGGCCCGACGTGAGGGCTTGGCCTACCCTTCGGTGCTGCCGCCTTAGCTCAGTGGTAGAGCAGTGCTTTTGTAAAGCACGGGTCGCAGGTTCAAGTCCTGTAGGCGGCTTTGCTGAACAACCCACAAACACGGTCGTTGTCGGGAGCGGAACCCGCCCCCGGGATCGCCGCGCAGATTCTGGGGTGGGCGGCGTACCTCGCGTGCTCGTGGACGTGGTGCATCGGGATGTTCCTGCCGGTGCTGCTGATCCGCGATTTGGGTTGGTCGGGCTTCGTCGCGTTCGCCCTCCCGAACATCGTGGGCGCCGCGATCTTCGGCGTGACGCTCGCGCGTCGCGGGTCGAGCGAGCAGTTCGTCGCGTCGCACCGAACTCTGGTGTGGTTGTTCTCTGTCGTCACCGTCTGCTTTCAGGCGTTCTTTCTCGGCTCACTGCTCCGGCCGCTCCCGTTGGGGCCAGAGCAGGGCGCCATCCTGCTCGGGGCGACGGGCTTCGCGCTGCTCGTGCACTTCACGACCGACCGGACCGCCGTGATCCGCCTCGTGTCGATCGGAACGTGGATCGTCTCCGCGGCGCTCATGGTCTTCGCGGCTCGGGGAGGCCACGCCGGTCCTCCGCCGGCGCTCGCCCTCGCCCCGCCCGACAAATCCTCGCTCGCAGGCCTCGGCATGGTGTGCGCGCTCGGGTTCAGCTTCTGCCCATACCTGGACCGCACGTTCCACGAGGCGCGGCGGAAACTCCCCGGGGTACCGGGAACCATCGCGTTCATCTTCGGGTTCTGCGTGCTCTTCGCGGCGATGATCTCCTTCACCGTGCTGTACGCGCGGGAGGGAACGCTCACCGCGGTGCCGCTCGGTGGCGCCACGGAGATCCCCCTCTCCGTAGCGCTCGACTCGCTGGTGCTCGCGCACATCGCGGTGCAGCTTGGATTCACGATCGGCGCTCACGCGAAGTGGGCCGTGGCGGAGGCCCCCGCGGGCGGTGCCGATTCCCCCGCTGCTCGTGCGCGGCTGTGGGTGCTGGGGCCTGTGCTCGTTGGGCTGCTCGCCTCGATGTTCGTCGCCGGAGTTCGCGGCGTACACGGGCTCGGCGGCTTCGAGACCGCGTACCGCGCCTTCCTGGCGTTCTACGGCTTGGTGTTCCCGGCGTATGTCTGGCTGTGCGCCACTCCGCTGGGAGCATCGCCGCCCCCCACGCGGCGCTCGCTGGTGGTGTGGGTGTGCGCGATGATTGCGGCCTCACCCTTCTACTGGCTCGGCTTCATGCAGCGCGAGTACGCGTGGCTGCTCCTCGGCGTGGGCATCATCGCCTCCGCGAAGCTGCTCCTGATCGGCCACCGC
>JBMOHX010000308.1:0-4923 GCA_049317625.1 Phycisphaerales bacterium | reverse complement strand
CAGGCGGGGATCGTGCACACCGCCCGCTTGCCCTTGAACCCGCCTTGCTTCACAAGCTTCGGCAACGCCTTGAGCTGATGCTCCAGCCGCTTGACGTTGTCCTTCAGCAGCTCGTCGGGCGTCGCCATGTACGCCGCGGCCACCAGTTTGGGCTGCTCCCCCGCTTCGAGCTGGAGGACCTTCAACCCCGAAACGCCGAAGTCGATCGCGATCGGAGGCGCATGGCGAACCTGACCTCCCACCGTCGTGGAGAGCTTCGCGCTGAGCTTGGCCAGCGATCCGAATCGTGAGAGTGAAGGCAGGCCCATATTGCGACTCCGAGCCCGCGCGTCGCGCGGTTTCTCGTCGTCTCATCGGCCCGTCCGTGGGGCGTTCTGATCACAGGTACGCCGCTCCCTCACTCCAGTGCCCGCGCCGTGACTCCTATGCGGTCTGGCACGTTCGGGGAGGTGGCACACGCCGATAAGCTTCCGCTACAGCGACACCCTCGCGGCCCAGCCCGTCAGCGCACCCAGCGCTCCCGCAAGGTCCCAGGTCTGCCCGGCATTGTCCCCCGTCGCGTTGCTGATCACCCGGACCTCCGCAAACCCGACCGACAGCCGCGACGCCACCAGACCCACCGCGGCCCCCTCCATCGCCTCCGCCTCGGCACCCGTCCGCGCAACGATCGCGGCCGCCAAGGCATCGGTGCCCGAACAAGTCGAGACGGTTGCGATCGCGCGGACCCGGATCGCCGCCGCCCTCGTCAGCAGCTGCTCCGAAGCGCTAACGCCGTCGGCCTCTTCCGGACGCCCGGGCGGGAACCCGCGGGCCGACATCGGGGTGAACCCGGAGGGATCCAGCACCCCCTCGTCCCCAAAGACCGAACGCTCGCCGCTCACCACCGCGCCCACCGGCAGCTTCGAACCGGGCAACACCCCCGCGATCCCGGCGTTGAGCACGTAGCCGTGCCGGCTGGGGTCGAGCAACCTCGCGGTCGCCCCCGCGGCGTTGGATTTGCCGACGCCGGTCGCCAGCAGGTCCGCCCAGGGTGCGAGTTCCGTGCGTTCCCACGGTCCCGGAGCCGGCTGGCCGAACACGATCGCGATCGCCGCTGCCTCTTTCGGAGCGGCGACAACGAAGAGAATGCGGCAGCGCGATTGGCTGCATAGTTCGCGGAGAGACATCGGTTGACGGTAGTGGGTTCGGCCGTGTGCTGACGGGCCGACGAGACTCGGGCGTCTACACTAAATGACAGGGTTCCCTTCGCCGGCACGACCGGCAGATTCGGGGTTTGTTCATGTCGAACCGTCTCCTCCTCGCGTCGCGTCGGGGCAAAGCGAAAACCATCGCGGTGGCGCTCATCGCCGTCGCGGGGCTTGGCGCGATCGTGGTGATGAGCACCCGCAAGGGCGAACAGACCGCTTCGAACACCACGACGGCGGACCGCTACGTGGCGTCGGAGAAGGCGTTCGAGGTGACGACCACGGCCAACGGTGAGCTGGAAGCCCGCAACAAGGTCGAGATCCGCAACCCCATGGAGCGAGAATCGACGATCCTGGAGATCATCTCTGAGGGCCAGCGCGTCAAGAAGGGCGACGTGCTGATCAAGATCAACGCCGAGGACCTGCTGACGAAGATCGAAGAGGAGCAGGCAAAGGTCAAGAGCGAGCTCGCGCAGAAGGTCTCCGCGGAGAACGCGTACGAGATCCAGTTGAACGAGAACAACACCAAGCTCCAGCAGGCGCAGCTGGACCTCGAAGTCGCCCGCCTGACACTGAATCAGTGGAGGCTCGGCGACGACCTCAGCAAGAGGCTGGGCCTGGACCTGGCCGTGCAGAGCGCCACCGTCGAACTCGAGCGCCTCGCGGACCGCTACCTCAAGAGCCAGGAGCTCTGCGAGCAGGAGTTCCTCAGCCGCGACGAGCGGGACCGTGACGAGGTGACGTACATCCAGACCATCTCCGAGTACCGCAAGGCCCAGCTCTCCCGCGACACCTACATCACCTACGAGTCGCCGAAGGAGGAAAAATCCAAGGCGTCGCTCGTCGACAAGGCGATCTCGGAGCTGGAAAGGGTCCGGCTGAACAACCAGATCGAGCTGCAGGACAAGGGCAGCAAGCGCGACATCGCGATCGATCAGCACAAGGCCGCCGAGCGCCGCCTGAAGCGGCTCGAGGACCAGTTCAACTCCGCCACCATCGTCGCGCCGCAGGACGGCCTCGTCGTCTACGGCACAAGCGTCGATCGGAACCGGTGGGGCGACTCCGAAGGGCCGCTCCAGATCGGCCAGCGCATCTCGCCGAACCAGTTGCTCTTCATCCTGCCCGACACGAGCGAAATGGTCGCCGCGATCCGCGTGCACGAGAGCCTCGCCGGGCGGATCCGGCCGGGCATGGCCACCAGCGTGAAGGTCGACGCCGCGGGCGGCGCGGTCTATCCGGGCCGCATCGAGTCGATCGGCGTGATGGCCGAGACCGGCGGGTGGCGCGACCCCAACCTCCGCGAGTACACGGTGCGCATCGCGATGGACATCGGCGAAGCGCAGCTCAAGCCGTCGATGCGGTGCGAGGCGAAGGTGATCATCGAGTCCGTCCCCGAAACGCTCGCCGTGCCGGTACAGGCCGTCTTCTCCGACGGCCCGGTCCGCTTCGTCTATCAGAACCAGGGGCAGAAGTTCTCGCGCGTCCCCGTTAAGCTCGGTCGCAGGTCGGACACCACCGCGGAGATTCTCGCCGGGATCGCCGCGGGCGATCAGGTCCTCCTCCGCGATCCATCGGCGGGCGAAGTCCTCTCCGAGCCCTGGGACCCGCAGCGCCTCACGCTCGCGGGATACAAGCTCGGGCCCGACGGCAAGCCCGCGTCCGCCGAAGGCTCGGGTCGGCCGGGTCGCGCCCGGGGCGCCGATGCTCCCGCGCCGGCGACGCCTCCCACCGCGGCCAGCGGTGAGAAGCCCGCGGCCCCCGCCGCCGATGGGGGCAAGCCTCTCGCGCCGGTGCCAACGCGCGGCAAGCCCGCGACCGATTCCAAGAAATAGCCCCATCCGGCGCGATTCAGCCGACCCGTCGCAGCTCGTCGACAGAAGCGCCAAGCTCGGCGGCCCGGTTATCCATGGCCTTCTCGAACGCGATGAGATCGAACTCGCCTTTGTAAGCAGGGGCAAAGTTGTCCCCGGACACGTCGAAGCCCTCGAACTCGACGATCTGCACATCCGGCGAGGTCCGCAGGTCGAGAGGGGTGATGCGGCGGCGCGGGGCGTGCCTCGAGGTCTCGGCGTCGAGCGAGGCGATGGGGTAGACCAGGGGCTGGCAGGGTGAGTCGGGGAACCACGCACCCACCGCCGCACGCTGGCCACCCGTGATCGTGACGAGGCTGCCCGGCGGGTACGGCGGCGCGATCGCGAGCAGCGCGCGGAAGACGACAGGATCGATCCACTTGCTGTATGGGGCGCTTCTGAGTTGATTGAGCGCACGCACCGCCGGCACTCCGGGGCTCCCGGTGGGCGGGTTCTTCAGCCGGTCGAACAGGTCCGCCGCGGCGACGATGCGGGCGAAGACGTGGATCTCCGAGCCGCTCACGCGGTGGTCGACGCCGTTGAGATCGCGCTTTCGCGGGAACCCCGAGCCGTCGTACTTCTGGTGGTGGTGGAGGACGATCGCGGAAGCGGTGGGGTCGATCTCGCCGCGCACCATGTCGAACCCGCTGAGCACGTGCTGCTGCCACTCGGGATCGGACTCGTCAAGCCGTGAGTTCCAGCGCGCGAGGACCTGATCGGGAAGACGGAGCATGCCCACGTCGTGCAGCATCGCGCCGACGCCGAGCCCGGAGATCTCTTTCGCGGCACCGCCCGAGAGCCGCGAACGTTCCTTGATCAGGTAGAACTCGAGTTTGAGGCCCATCAGGATCGCGAGCATGCAGACGTTCGCCGCGTGCCGCAGGGCCGGCCGCTGCTGCCCGACCATCTCGCCGAGGAAGAGAGCCGCCTTCGGGTGTTCGCTGAGTTGCTCGAGCAGCCCGACCACGCCGCGCTTGTAGGAGGGGTAGTCGAGCCGGGCGTGCGCCCGCAGCACCACCTCGTCGATCGCGCCGCCGATGATCCCGACCAGGTCGCGGCACGCGCCCTGCACTTCGGGGTGAACGATTTCCGCGAGCTCGTCCAGCGCCGGGTACCTGATCCAGAGCTCTGGAACCCCGATCTCGCGGAGCCGGCGCAGCGAAGAGGCTTCGATCTCCGCACCGGGCCTCAGCAGCACGACCGCGGGGCACGCGGGGTGATGGACCGGCATCGAGAGCACCATCCCCGGTTTGGCATGGACAATCGGCACCCTCAGCATGTGTGTGAACCGCCTCCTTCCGCGCCCCGCCGGAGTTCATCGGCGATCGCGCCTCCGCGACCCGCGGCTGATCGGCGGGAGACGAAAGACGGGGACAACGTGGCGCGAGGGCACGGCCTGCGCCGCCGTCCCACCCGCGGGAGGGGTCCTAGAACGGCGTCAACTGGTAGCTCCGCGGCACCACGGCCTCGAGCAGGATCACCGTGCGCACCCGTGGCCTTGGGAGCGACGAAAAATCAGTCAGCAGCGCGTCACCAACGCGCGGCAGCACAGGCGGGATCGGTCCCGCGGGCTGGTCTTCGGCAGGGGTGCCCCCTCGCGCCGGAGCATCTGGAATGATCAACAGTGCTCTCCCGCCGTCCCAGACCCCCTCGGCGCTGAGCGAACGCAGGATCGGGCCCTCCTCTTCAACCGGGAGCGACCGCTCCGCGGTCATGTCGATCGATACGGGGCGGCGGGCCGCGGGGTCGAAGTGCTGCACGGCCAGATCAACGCGCATCAAAGCGAGCCGCGTTCCTTCTTCCCCGACGCCCCCGGGGACGACGAACGCGCGTGCGAGGAGGCGGAGTTCGCCGGCGTTGAGCCGCAGCGCGCCGCCGGGTTGTTCGAC
>JBMOHX010000307.1:0-4937 GCA_049317625.1 Phycisphaerales bacterium | reverse complement strand
AAGACACCTACCCCTACTCGGTGCTCCCCACGCCCGACGGCAAGAAGCTGTACGTTTCGCTGTGGGGCGGCTCCGGCGTCGCGGTCGTGAATGTCGAGGGCAAGGGCGTCGAATCGATCTGGAAGACGCCCTCGCACCCGACCGAGATGGTGCTGTCGCCCGACGGCTCGCTCTTGTACGTGGCGTGCGCAAACAGCAACCTCGTCGCGGTGCTGGACACGACCACGGGCAGAGGCCTCGAAGTCATCAACAGCGCGCTCTTCCCGACGGCCCCTTCGGGAAGCACGCCCAACAGCCTCGCGCTCTCGAAGGACGGCAATCTGCTGGCGATTGCCAACGCAGACAACAACAACCTCGCGATGATCAATGTCTCCGAACGCGGCAGCGCAAAGCCCATGGGCTTCATCCCCGTGGGCTGGTACCCGACTTCCGTGCGCTTCGGGCCCGATGGCAACCTGCTCGTCACCAGCGGCAAGGGGCTCTCGCCTCGCACCAACCGGCACGGACCTCAGCCCGGCGTGGCCGCGAAGAACCTCCGCGAGTACATCGGCGGCCTTCACAAGGGAACGCTGTCCTTCGTCAAACTGCCGAAGCCAGAGGAGCTCGCCGCCCACACCGCGCAGGCCTACGCCTGCAGCCCGCTGCGCGAGGGCAGCGCCGTGGTCTCGAAGCCCCGCGAGCCCGGCAACCCGATCCCGACCAAGGTCGGCGAAGCCTCTCCGATCAAGCACTGCATCTACATCATCAAAGAGAACCGCACATACGACCAGGTCTTCGGCGATATGCCAGAGGGCAACGGCGATCCCTCGATCTGCCTCTTCGGCGAGGAAGTGACACCCAACCACCACGCGCTCGCCCGCGAGTTCGTCCTACTCGACAACTTCTACGTCGAGAGCGAGGTCAGCGCCGACGGCCACGAGTGGACGATGGGCGCGTACGCAACAGACTTCGTGGAGAAAACCTGGCCCATCAACTACAGGAAGCAGCCCAAGAACTCGGAGATCGGGTACCCCTCCGAAGGTGCCAACGGCATCGCCGTTCCGTCCGGAGGCTACTTGTGGAACAAGTGCGCCGAGGCGGGCGTCTCGTTCTTCACCTACGGCGAGTGGGTCCAGAACGGCGAGAAGCCCGGCGATCCCGGTCGCGCACGGGTGCCAGAACTCGAAGGCAAGTTCGACCCGTGGTACCCCAGCTATGACCTCACGGTCACCGATCAAAGGCGAGCAGACCGCTTCATCGAGGAGCTCGCCCGCTACGAGCGCGAGGGTGAAATGCCGCGTTGCATCGTGATGCGACTGCCCAACGATCACACCGCCGGCACCCGCGTCGGTGCCCCCACACCCACCGCCATGGTCGCAGACAACGACCTCGCGCTCGGGCGGGTTGTCGAGGCAGTCTCCAAGTCGAAGTTCTGGAAGGACACCGCGATCTTCGTCGTCGAGGACGACGCCCAGAACGGGTCCGACCACGTCGACGCCCACCGCACCGTCGGCCTGGTCATCAGCTCCTGGACCAAGCGCGGCTACGTCGATTCGTCCCTCTACTCCACCAGCAGCATGCTGCGAACGATGGAACTCATCCTCGGGCTCCAGCCCATGAGCCAGTTCGACGCCGCGGCACTGCCTATGTTCGCCAGCTTCGCGGGCGAGCCAAACACCGCGCCTTACCAGTGCAAGCCCGCCCGCGTTGACATCAAGGCGCTCAACGTGGCCTCGGCTTGGGGCGCTGACGTCTCCGCGACCATGGAACTCGCGACCGAAGACGCCGCCGACGACCTGGTGTTCAACGAGATCATCTGGAAGTCGGTCAAGGGTGCCGACTCCCCGATGCCCCCGCCGGTTCGCGCCGCCTTCGTCTTCGGGACCAAAGAGGCTGAAGACGAAGCCGACAATGACTGATCATCGCGGGTAAGCCGCTCCGCGCTTGCGGATCTTGCCCGCGCCGGTATGCTCGGCGCATGAAACGATCCCTTCACCTCCCGCTCGCCGCTCTCGCGGCGGCTGTCCCGTGTGCGGTCGCGCAGCTCGCGCCGCCGGCTGTCGTCCGGCCATTCGCCAGCGTGCTCCAACCGGTGATGGTCACCGCTCCCAGCAACCAAACCGACCGCGTCTACGTGGTCGATCGAACCGGCCGAATCCAGGTGCTCAACGCCGCGACAGGCGCATCCCTCGGAACCTTCCTGGACGTCCGCGCGATCACAAGCACCGCGGGGGACGGCGGGCTTCTTTGCCTCGCCTTCTCTCCCAACTACGCGACGGACGGGACCTTCTACATCTACCACAACACCCAACCCAACGCGGACGGAGTCATCGCGCGGTACCACGTCTCGTTGAACCCGCTCGTGGCCGACGCCAACAGCCGCGAGATCGTCCTGCGATACCCGCGCCCCATCGGTCACAACGGTGGCTGGCTCGGCTTCTCGCCGCTCGATGGAACACTCAACCTCGCGGTGGGCGACGGTGGTACCGCCGCGACCCCGGACCCGCTCAACCGCTCGCAGAATCTCGTCGGGTCGTTCTTCGGCAAAGTGCTGCGTATCGATCCGAGCGGCGACGACTTCCCGTCGGACCCGGACAAGAACTACAGTATCCCAGCGGGGAATCCCTTCGTCGGGATCCCCGGCGACGACGAGGTTTGGGCCTACGGACTCCGCAACCCGTGGCGATGCTCGTTCGACCGACTCACCGGCGACTTCTGGATCGGCGACGTCGGGCAAGACGTTTGGGAAGAGATCAACTTCGAATCCGCCGGGTTCGCCGGCGGCGGCAACTACGGATGGAAGTGCGTGGAGGGAACCACGTGCACCAGCCTCGGCGGCTGCGATTGCGAAGACCCCACGCTGCGCGCTCCGTTCGTTCAGATCCCGCACGACGGCGCGAACTGCTCCGTCACCGGCGGCGTGGTCTACCGCGGCTCGGCGCTCCCCGATCTCTACGGGCACTACCTCTGCGCGGACTGGTGCAGCAACCGCCTATGGACGATCGACCGCTCGACGGGCTCGCCGATCCTCGTGGATCGCACCACCGAGTTGCAACCCGCGCCGACGGGTGTCTCCGCTGGGGTCGTGGGAATCGGCGAAGATGCGCTGGGAGAGGTGTACCTCTGCGAGTTCTTCGGCGGGCGCGTGCTCAAGCTCCAGCCGCCGCCGTGCACGCCCGAGTTCACGCTCCACCCCGGGTCAACGCAGGTCGCCTCGGGCGAGACGCTCGTGCTCTCCGCCTCCTGTTTCGGCGCAGGGCCGATGAGCGTCCGATGGACGCGCGATGGTTCGCCGCTGTCGGATGATTCACGGATCTCCGGCAGCGCAACCGGCACGCTCACGATTCTCGCCACCAGTCCGGCAGACTCGGGCGTCTACCGACTCGAGGCAACGTCGGGATGCGGCGCTGGGCAAAGCTTCCCCGCGACGGTCACGGTCACCGGCCAGTGCCCCGCGGACTGGGACGGATCGGGCGGCGTCGACGGCGACGACGTCATCGCGTTCTTCTCCCAGTGGGACGCGGGCAACGCCGACATCGACGGCTCAGGCGGGACCGATGGCGACGACGTCATCCTGTTCTTCAGCCGGTGGGACGCGGGGTGCTAGGCCTCGGCCCCTTCGGCTCGCAACAGCCCGCAGAGTTCGACGCCGCCTATCGCTTCGGCCCCATTCGCGAGAGGGAATCGTTCGACACCACCGTACACCACAAAAGTGCGCTCAGGGTTTAGGTCCTCCCTCGCAAGATGAAAGCCCTTCTCGAGCTTCGGGGCAGATGACCTCTTGATCTCGACCGCCCACAGTCTTGGACCCGGCAGCTCAATGACCAGATCGATCTCGGCACCCTGCGCAGTCCTGTAGAAGCTGAACTTTGCCCCCTCCGGTGAGGCCGCGATGAGTTCCTCCATCACCATGCCTTCCCAACTCGCGCCGACGATCGGGTGGCCAAGCAGGTCCTCCGTCGAACGGATCCCCAGCAGCGCGTGCAGCATCCCCGAATCGCGGATGTAGACTTTCGGCGACTTGACAAGCCGCTTCCCGACGTTGACCGCGTACGGGGGGAGTCGGCGCACAAGCATCAAGTCGGAGAGCAGGTCGACGTACCTCGACACCGTCTGCGGGCTGATCGTCAACCCTCGCGCGAGTTCCGAGGCGTTCATCAGCCCCGCTTGGTGGTGCGCGAGCATCGTCCACAACCGACCGAGCGTCTCGGCCGGAATCCGAGGCCCGAAGCTCGGAAGATCTCGCTCGAGGTACGTGCGAATGAAGTCACGCCGCCACGCAAGGCTGCTCGCGTCATCCGCGGCCAACAGACTCTCAGGAAAACCGCCGCGCAGCCACTTCGCCGCGCGCACTCCCCCAGTGACCTCCTCGCTCTGGATCGGACCCAACTCAACGTAGCCGATCCGGCCCGCGAGGCTTTCGCTCGACTGCTGCAAGAGGGAGAGGGAGGCGGATCCGAGGATCAGAAACTTCGCCCGACGCTTGCCCTCGCGACGCCCCTCGTCGATCAGACCGCGCAGCGTCGGAAACAACTCCGGCACACGATGGACCTCGTCGAGCACCACCAGCTTGTCACTGTGCATCCGAAGGTACGCGGCGGGCTCGGCGAGCTTGGCGCGATCACCCTCCGCCTGCAGGTCCAAATAGACCGAAGAATGCTCCCCGGCGATACGGATCGCCAAGGTGGTCTTGCCAACCTGGCGCGGACCCAGCACGGCAACCGCGGGCTGTCGGGCCAGAGCTCGGCGAACTTGCTGTGCAGCCAGCCGGTCAATCATCCATGTATTTTAACCACCACATGGACAATATACATGGATAAATCCCGCAAAAGCTCGATTTCCAAATGTTTTCACCTGCCTCCGTGAGCCCCGATCAGTCCGGTAGGATGCCCCCCATGATCAACCCCTTCCTCGTCTGCATCGCGATCGTCGCCCCGCTCGCCGCCGCGCAGGTCGCG
>JBMOHX010000306.1:0-4951 GCA_049317625.1 Phycisphaerales bacterium | reverse complement strand
GTCCAAGACTGACCGGGGGCGATCGTGATCGGGCCCGGGGAGGTCGGGCTCGCGGTCGCGAAGTTCACGAGCACGGTGCGGGTGGCGACGCCGTTGCTGTAGATGCCGATCACGTCGCCAGCGCCCAGCGACACCGGGGTGGTGCCGACGTTGGTCAGCTCAAGCATCTTCGGGTTGCCGCCGCCCAGAGGGCCGTCAACGACTTCAGAAATGATGACCTGAGCGTTCGCCATCGAACACGCCAGACCGGCCACGGACGCCATCGCAATAGTCAGTGAAAGCTTCGACATCGTTGTGATCTCCTGCTGGTGACACGCCGCGGCGGCAACAGCCGCCTCGGCACTCTCAACCTCAACCCAAACAAGTTCGCTGATTCTCCCGCGGACCAGCGCTCCTGAACCGGCTCCACCGGCCCGACTAGCCTCTCCCACCCCAATCTGGGCGGGTTCTCCTCATCTTCAGGATAGGTGGAGCGCCCAGCGTGTCAACGACGGCGAGGGCTCTTTGCGCATCCCTCTTACTCTCGGACCGTGCGGAAAGCCCCATCGCAACTCCAGGTCCCCCAATCTGTTGTGGGGATCGACACCGCCACTCCCGTCCCCTTGGTTGCACCCTCGGACGGTCCGCGGCATCGAAAATCGAGCCATGAACGCCCCCGAACAACGCCTGACACTGCTGACGACCGCCTCGACCGAGTTCGAAGGCGAGGCCGTCGCTTCCGCTCTCAGAGCCGAGGGGATTCCCGTGGCGGTTTTCTCCGCCGCCGCGAGGACTGTCCAGTGGGAGGCTGGTTACCAGTCCGGGGCGCAGATCCATGTCCGAGCGGGGGACGTACCCGCGGCGTCCGAGATCCTGCGGCGCCTGCGCCGGGACCGCGGGCGGATCAACTGGGACGAGGTCGATGTCGGTGAGGGCGAGGACCTTGGCACCCTTCCGAAACCGGGCCCGCGAATCGGTGGTCTCTCTCCGTGGTTGGCGATGGTGCGGAAGGTCGGGGTCGGGAGCATCGTCATGCTCAACCTGCTCGCCTTCGTCCCGCGCGAGGCGATCGGTGGGCTGGCGCTCGCGCTCGTGGCGGCGGGGGTCATGATTGGCTTGAGGTCGCTGTCGATGCGGGGGCGCGACAAGAGAGCCACGCTGGCGGCGCGCCGGTAGGAATGGCGTGTGGCCCGATGGTCGAGCGGCTATCTTGGTCGACCATGAAGCGAGTTGCGATCGTTCTCTTTTCAGCGTTGTTGATGCTCGCGGGGTGTTCGAGCTTCGAGCCCGCGGACTCCGCGCGGGCGATGTCGGAGTCGGCGCCGGTGCCGGTGGTGTGGCCCGAGCGCGATACCAAGGTCTTGCAGGAGTACGCCGACAAAACCCCGAGCGCGATCTTCGGCCTCAAATGGCGGCCCGACGCAGATCGTGCGAAGGCCAAGCCCATCGAGGTGTTCCAGGCTGGGACTCCCGCGTACATGGTCTCTCACGTCGGCGTCCACGGCCTGGCCCTGGTGCGGGTGTACCAGGACAACCGCGAGAACTCGCACCCAAAGGAGTGGGGGCGTATCCGCGCCAGGTCGCTCACTGACATGGGGTTCATACCCAACTGCTCGGTCGTCACTTCACGCGGCCTGACGCTTCCTATCGCAAAGCTCGGCGCCCGCAGTATGAGTCAGAAGATGGAACTCGACAACGCGGTGCGAGAATCGAAGCGGCAGGCGACGGTGTATGACGATGCGATCCTCCGGTGCATGTTCGAGTTCGGCACACGGGTTCGGATACCCGAGCCCTCCAAAGAGCCGGTTCGAGGGCTGATCTTCCACTTCCACGCGCTGGAATCCAACCCCGGCGAGCTCGCCGCGCGCAAGCACATGGCCGAGCAGGGGTGGGCGGTTGTGGAGTTCCAGACCGACCCGCACGTTGTCGCGCCGCTGAAAAAGCAGAACGCGAAGTTGGTCGAGGAGCTCAAAGGGAAGATGACGTGGAACTGGCAGTTCGCGGTGCACGGGGTTGAAATCCAGTTGACCAACGGAGACAAAGACTTCATCAAGTCGGGCGACCCCGGGTCCCAGCGCCGCGACTGGGTCCGCACCTCTGAGAAACTGAACGACGCATTGCAACTCGAGTTCGAGTTGAACGCCTCGACCGACACGGACGTGTTGGGGAAGGACATCGCGCGCCAGGTCGACGAGGTGATCGCGAGCAACGCCTACGGGGCCGAGGCGGTCTACCGGTACCTGAAAGCGAATCGACCCGACCTGCTCCAGGGGCCATTTGTGCTGATGGGGTACAGCGCCGGTTCGCTCGCGACACCCGCCGCGGCGATGCGGCTCATGCAGATGGAAGAGCCGGTCATCCCTGATGCGGTGGTTCTGGTCGGGAGTGGAGCGGACCTGTTCATGCTGAGCCAGGAGAGCACGCTGACCGACGGCGGGATCACGCTCAAGGATGGCAAGAAGAAGCCCGCCAAGGAGCTGGTGGAACGCGTCCACCGCTCGTACCGCGAGCACGTGAACCTTGACCCGCTGATCACCGCCACAGCGCTCCGCTCAGTGCCGGTGCTTCAGGTCCACGCGTCACGCGATCACTGGGTTCCGAGCAAGGGAGGCGAGGAACTCTGGGAGCAGTTGGGCCGCCCGGACCGCCTCACGATCAGCGGTGGTCACGTGCGCCTCTTCTGGACGCTCGGGTGGTACATGGACCAGATCTCGGAATGGGTCGACCGCAACGCGCCAGCGCGGTGAAGCCAAGGGCCAAGGGAAGCTTCGCGATGTCGAGCGGACCGCTCAGGACCGACGGCCGAGCAGCAGGCCGCCGACGCCGCCGAGCACCAGCAGGCCCAACATGCCGCCGGCCATCACCATGAAGCTGTCGCCGAGCGAAGAGATCATCCCGCCCGAGGGCATGATGAAGGAGATGATGACCAGGGCGATGGTGAAGGCGAGGCAGAGGGCAGCCGCGAGGGCCAGCCCGCCGCCGATGCCCGACCACGTGCCGTCGTAGGCCTCGGCCAAGACCATGGCCGGAGCGCCGCCGCCGCCGGCGAACCCCTCCGACGCTTCCGCGCCGGGTGCGCTCTCGAAGAGCTGATCACCGCCGACCGCGGTCTGCGCGGCGGTCTGGTTCGCGACGGTGTCGGCGCCGTAGACGTCCTCGAGCAGGTTTGCGCCCAGAGAGGTGTCGTCGCCTTCACGGGTGAGATCGAGCAGGCCGCCCGACCCGGTCGAAGACTTGTCACCCGGGTCCATCAGCGAACCAGGGGAGTTCGTGACGCGGGTCACGGCGTTCGCGTCGCTCTCATCGGTGGCGTCGGCCTCGAAGATGCTGATGCCCGTTGAGTCCTTGTCCTTGTCGGAACCGCCACCGCCCAGAGAGAGCGGCTCGAGTTCGCCCGAGTCGGCGAGGGGGATCACGTCGTCCTCACCGCCGCCGGCGAGAAGATTGACCTGCTCGCACTTGAACATCAGCCGGTCGCGGTCGCGGAACTCCTGAAGCTGGCCCTTGGAAGCCATTTCCCGGACCTGATCGGTGGACTTCCCGAGTCGTTCGGCGGCTTCTTCGAGCGAATAGAACATCTTGGCCATTGCAGCAGCTCCAGCAAACGGGTTCGCGCCCACCCTGTCCTCCGGCGCCGACCCGGCGCGGCGACGGGGTCACGGTGGGATGGAGACCCTATCCGAAATGCGCACGCGGGACAAGTGGGGTTCCGTGCGAATGAAATCCTAACGGAGGGGAATGGGGAATGGGGAATGGGGAATGGGCAATGGGCAATGGGCAATGGGCAATGGGGAAGAGGGGAAGAGGGGAGCGGGGGAATGGGGGCTGGAAACGTGGGGAAGGCGTGCTTGGTGTGGTTTGGAACGGAACTACACTGGCCGACCGTTTCCGGACGCGACTCTCGCCGACGACGGGTCCCGACGTTGTGCCTAGCCACTCTCCGCTCTCGCCCTCTTCCCCCATCTCTCACTGCCCGTTTACCCTCTCCCTCTTCCCTCTTCCCTCTTCCCTCTTCCTGCTTTCCCCATTGCCCACTGCCCATTCCCCATTGCCTTCTTCGCCCATTGCCCTCTTCCCCCATGTCTCCCGACCACCGCCTCATTACCGACACCGATGACGGACTGGTGCTCATCATCAGCGGGCCCAGCGGGGTCGGCAAGACGACGATCACGCGCGGGGTCGAGCGGTCGATCGCGGACTCGGTGTTCTCGGTGTCCTGCACCACGCGGCCCCGGACGTCGGCCGACGTCGAAGGGGTGGACTACCACTTCGTGGCGGACGAAGAGTTCGAGCGGATGCGAGCCGCGGGGGAGTTTCTGGAGTCCGCGGGGGTGTACGGGAAGAAGTACGGGACGCCCAGCGGCTGGGTGTACGAGCAGATCAAGCGCGGCAGGCTGGTGATCCTGGAGATCGACGTTCAGGGCGCGATCCAGGTGAAGGGGCGGCTCCCCGAGGCGTTCGCGATTTTCATCGAACCGCCGAGCGAACAGGAACTGCTGCGGCGGCTGCACGGGCGGCGGCGGGAGGACGAGGCCGCGATCGAGCGCAGGTTCTCGCAGGCCAAGGCGGAGATCACGCACGCCCGCGAGAGCGGTGTGTACGACGTCTTCCTCGTGAATCACGAGGTCGAGGAGTCGATTTCCAGGGCGGTCGCCTTCGTGGAGGCCGAACGCACCAGAAGGCGACGCGGCCCCGGCTGAGCGGGCGCGAGCGTCCGTACACTGGGCTCATGCGGATCCTTTTTCTTGTTCATCCGGGCGAGCACAGCCGTCTTGTCCTACGCGATTTCGTGACCGGCTTCCAGCAGGCCGGGCATGACACGATGCTGCTCGAGCTCGCTCCCCTGTGGAACTCGTACGGGGCCGAGCCCAGCGCGAACGGGCGGGCCCTCGCCTCCGCGTCCGAGGCACTCGTCCGCACGATCAAGGAGAAGGGGATCGAGGCGACCTGCGCGATGGAGGGGCTGGGGCTT
>JBMOHX010000305.1:0-4958 GCA_049317625.1 Phycisphaerales bacterium | reverse complement strand
CCACCCAGGAGTCGCCGAGGTAGCCGTCGTGCGCTTTGTTCGAGTACCCCTGGAAAATCGTCCCGCCGACCTCGCCGTTGACCTTGCACCACGGCCCCACCGCCGTGTTCGGGCGGACGGTCGCACGCTCGAGCACGCTCGTGTGCTCGCCGATGTAGACCGGGCCGACGAGCATCGCGCCCGGTCGCACCACCGCTCGCTCGTCCACCACCACCGGGCCGCCCTCGCTGTCGATGACAACGCCCGGGTACACCTTCGCGCTGCGGGCCAAGTGAACTGGGTGATCACCGAAACGGATGACCCCGGCGGGCGTCGGCTGTGAAGCGAGCTCGCCGAAGAGCGAGAGATCCGACCGGATGCACGCGTCACGCGACGATCGAACGTGCCACGGACGGGAGATGAGAACGCGTCCGTGCACCTCCATCGGGCGAGTGAACGGCAACACGCCCTCGGCCAGGAACGCCAACGCCTCGCGAGCCGAAAGGTCCGCGCCCACCAGGTGCCCCGACTCGGGTTCGACGACCCAGCCCCCGGCCTGGAGCCCGAGCACCGCCGCGGGAACGCCCGCGCAACGCCCGTTCACGAGCAGCACCCGCTCGTCCGCGCCAAAGCCGAGGTTTACCGCGCGGCCCGGCACGGACTCGGCGACGACCTCGCGCATGCGGTCCGGGACGATCACGCCGCGGAGCGCGAGCCCCGGTACGCGGGACCACCGCTCAGCGGTTGTGAACGCGCCGGTGCGGACATCGAAGCTCGCGCGCAGGTCCGCGAGCGGGCCGAGTGTTCCGAGTCGGTCGTCGAAGAGCACGAGGTTCCGCATCGATCGCTCCGTGTCAGACGCGCCGGCCGAACCGGCCGGCCTGCTGGAGGGGGAGCCCGATCCACCCCGCGACGGGCATCAGCGGGAACGCGAGGAAGAGCCCCACCGCCGCGGTGTACGCCGCGCTCCCCAGACCCCGGATCATCTCCGCCCCGACGTTCCAGTTCGCCAGCGGGGTGCCGAAGAGCGTTCGCAGGGACAGAATGCCCGCGGCCAGGCACATCGCCGTCGCGCCGCCCACGCCGCTGAGGAAGCCCACGGTCAGCGGGTTTCGGCGGAACATCACGCCCCGGAGCGTCAGGATGAGCTGCACCGCGAGCACGTACGCGAGGGCGTGGGGACCGATGATGGTGACCGCCGGCCCGCCGTCCTTCAGTTGGTGCTCGAAGACCAGGTCCAGAACCAGCCCCGCGACAAACGCGGCCCACGTCGCCACGAGCGGCGTCGCGTACATCGCCACGAGGGTCACGAGCACGAAGACGAAGGTCGGCGCGATGCCCGTCGTGCCGAGCGTAAGGGCATCCCGTAGCCCCTTCTCGAGACCGACGAACAACCACAGCAGCGCGAGGTACGCGAGCCAGTTCACTTCCCGTCCCCCCGTGGAGACGGGTCCAGGCCCGTCCGGATGATGACCTGCGAGACCCGGTCCAGGCGCGCGATCGTTGGACGGACCGTCACCACCTTGCGCAGCGGATTCTCAGGGGCGGACTCGACCTTCTCGACCTTGCCCACCAGCACCATCTGGGCCGCGCGCGGCCACCGCTCGGGGTCGCTCAGCCGGACCTCGTCGCCAACACCGGGTTCGATGGGAGCCCCCGTCTGCCCGTCGCGCCGATCTTCGACCGGGCCCCGCAGCGTGCCGTCGCCCCGCGAACGGAGCCGGCAGGGCAACCCGCCCGGGCCCGCGCCGGGGGTCATCACCACGGCGAGGAGCTGCTCGTCAGCGCCGGTGATCGGGAGCACCGTGCTGGTGCGATCGCCGACCGAAGAGACCCGTCCGATCAACTGCACGCCCGCGCCGGTCGCGATGCTCGATGTGGTGACGCCGTGCCGTGTGCCGGCCCGAACCGTCATCAGCCCCGACGCCAGGTTGCCCGCGCTCCCGACAACAGGCGCGTAGACCTGCTGGATCGCGGCGTCCGGGGTCATGTCCATCAGCACGCGGATCTCCGAGAGCGCCTTGCGCAGCTCTTCGTTCTCCTGACGCAGCCGCAGCGCCTGGGTTTTGGCGTTCGCCAGTTCCTGCTCGAGGGCCGCGACCTGTTCGGGCGGCGCGTCTTTGGAGCTCGCGGGTGAAACCCAGCGGCTGAGCTTCGCGAGCGGCCCCGAGATCGGCACCACCACAATCTGCGAGAGCCGGCCGAACCACCCTTCCCACGCGATCCACTTCAGCGGCATGAAGCAGAGCACGACCACCGCGAGGATCGCCAGCGTGAGCGCTCGCCGTGGTTCCAAGACGCCGGTCATCCGTCCACATCACTCTCGAGACTGTGCTGCCATTCTTCGAGGTGCTCGAGGTACTTGCACGTGCCGCGCGCGACGCACGTCAGCGGGTCTTCCGCCAGCTTGGTCGGGAGGCCCGTCGCCTTCTGCACCACGTTGGTCAGCCCGCGCAGCAGGCTGCCGCCGCCGGCCATGGTGATGCCGTTCTCCACGAGGTCCGCCGCGAGTTCCGGCTCGGCCTTCTCGAGCGTCTGCGTGATCGCGTCGGTGATGTTCTGCACGGGCTCCTGCAGCGCCTCGCGGATCTCTTCGCTGGTGATCACCGTCTTGCGGGGCAGGCCGGAGATCATGTCGCGGCCGCGGACCTCCATCGTCGTCTCGGGCCCGATCGCGAACGCCGAGCCCAGTTCGATCTTGATCCGCTCGGCGGTCTGCTCGCCGATCATCATGTTGTACGTGCGCTTCATGTGGTTGATGATCGCCTCGTCCATGTCGTCGCCCGCGGTGCGGATCGACTGGCACGTCGCGATGTCCGCGAGCGACATGATCGCGACTTCCGTCGTTCCGCCGCCGATGTCGACGATCATCGAGGCCGTCGCCTCGGAGAACGGCAGGTCCGCGCCGATCGCCGCGGCGATGGGCTCGAGGATCAGGTGCGTGCGCCGCGCGCCGGCGTGGGCGCACGAGTCGTACACGGCCCGCTTCTCCACGGCCGTGATCCCGCTGGGCACCGAGACCACCACGCGCGGGCCGAAGATCTTGCTCCGCCCGTTCACCTTGCGGATGAAGTAGCTGAGCATCGCCTCGGTGATCTGAAAGTCGGAGATCACCCCGTCCTTCAGGGGCCGAACGGCGGTGATCGAGCCGGGAGTCTTGCCGAGCATCTCCTTCGCGACCCACCCCACCGCATCCCCGTTCATCAAAACCTGGTTGGTGCCCTTGCGCACCGCCACCACGCTGGGTTCATTCAGCACGATCCCTTGGCCGCGCACGGAGACCAGCGTATTGCAGGTCCCCAAGTCGATGCCCATGTCCACGCTAAAGAGGCCAAGAACGCGGTCGAGAAGCACAGTGGGCCCTTCCTCAAGCCTTGCACGGCCCCGTCGTGGGGCCGAAGCCATTGACTTGCCGGGACATCCAGTCCCGAGCGCTAAGGTTATCGGCATGGAACGCCGTTTGCCATTCGCGGCAAGCATTCCACACCGATCTCCTAACGCTTCCAGTCCGGCAGCCCGCCGCCCGTCCACGGCGCTCCCGCTCGGTCGGCCTCCGCCGCCAACGCCGAGACCTCGGTCTCGAGCCTCCGGAGCTCCTCCAACTGTGGCTCGAACCCGGCCGCCGCGAACTCGTACTGCTCCCGCGCCGACGCCGTCACCGGTTCGGTCGATTCGCTCACCCCATTGGCGGCAAAGCCGACCCGTGCGAAGAGCGACGGCACGTCCGGCTCGACCCGCCGGTCCAACTCCGGATCCCCGTAAAGGGCCTCCCTGACCGTTCGCAGCCGGTTCCGGAGCGCATCGGCCCCCTTAAGCAGCTCAAGCGACGCACCCGGGGTCTGGGTCACCGCCCGGCGGATGGTCGTCACGCGCTGGTCGAGCTCGCCCAGCACCCTTGCGGAGGCGTTCATCGCCCGCTGCAACCCCTCGACCTTGCTTCTAAACGCCTCCTTCGCCGCCCACGCTTCCGCGTCCGCGGCGTTGGGGTTGAGCCTCGCCTCCACCACCTCGAATGGCTCAGGGCCCGCGAGGTCTTCGGTCGACGCGTCCTTGATCCGCGAGAGGGTCACCGTGTACTTACCCGGCGGGACCGGATGGCCCGCGGGTCCGCCAAGGCTGCCGTCGGACTGGGCAGTGGTCACGCGCCGCAGGTCCCAAGTCGTGCGGTGGATGCCCGGGCCGCGCGGAGCCGGGATCCTCCGCACGACCTCGCCCGCACCGTCGCGGATCGTCAGAAAGAACTCCGGCTCGAGCTCGTTGCGCTCGGTCCGGAACTCCTCCATCGTCGGGTACTTCCAGTCGGGCTTGTCCTGCCGCTCGATGCGCTGCTCGCGCAAGGTGGGTGTCTTGTCCTTGACGTGGTAGGTGAACGTCGCGCCGAACGCCGGGTTGGGCGCGGTCCAGTAGGTCGCGCCGGACCAGCCGCGCCCGCCGTAGCCCAAACGGGACCGCGTCGGAAAGCTCAGCGCGGGCTTGACGGGGAAGAACGCCGCGGGCTTGAGCAGAAGCTCGTCGCTCGCCGCGTGGAGGGGCGAGTAGTCGTTAACGATGTAGATCCCGCGCCCGAAGGTGCCGAGCACCAGGTCGTTCTCGCGGCGCTGCACGTCGATATCGCGGACCGCGATGACCGGCAGGCCTCCGATCTTGATCCACTTCTTCCCGCCGTCGAGGGTGTAGTACGCGCCGTACTCGGTGCCGACGAACAGCAGGCCTGGGAGCTTGTGATCCTCGGCGATCGAGTAGCAGACGTTGTTCGCCGGGAGGTCTCCGGCGATGGAGGTCCACGTCGCGCCCTTGTCGGCGCTGCGGAAGAGGTACGGCTTGAAGTCACCGTTCTTGTGCGCATCGAAGGCCGCGTACACGACGCTCTCGTCGTGGCGCGATGCCTCGAGGTCGCTCACGTATGTGCGATCGGGGACGCCCTCGAGCCTCTCGACCTTCCGCCACGTGGCGCAGGAGTCCTCGGTGACGCTGATGAG
>JBMOHX010000304.1:0-4983 GCA_049317625.1 Phycisphaerales bacterium | reverse complement strand
GACGATGGGGGAGTCCGGCTTGATTGGTTCCACTCTTACATCACCTACGGTCGCCGAGTCGTCGGAGATCTCCTTGTCGACGAAGCACACTAGATCTGTGCCGCACTTGTAAAAATACCCGCTCTTCCCGCCGCGCTTGCAGACGATCTTCGTGGGCGTGCAGTTGATGCTGCGGTCAAGGTTCGTGGGGTCGTCTACCGACATCGCGGAGCTCCTTCTGGAAGTGCTTTATTCAACAGAGAGCGGGTCCCGCTCGCAAGCCGCGAGAGCCGGTCCACAGAATGTCCACAGAACGTGTTCCTTACAACCTCTCAAACCCCGGCAACTCGCCCACCAGCGGCAAACAATATTCGATGAACTTTCTGCTCACGTTGTTGTGACCGCTGAAGAACTCCGGCGGCATGTGGCGCGTCTTGGCCGCGACCGCCGTCAGGTCCACGCGCTTGAAGCTGCTGTGGTACGGCTCGCCCTCGGCCTCACCCTTGAACAGCGCGCTCCCCGAGCCGGTTCGGTGGATCGCCACGCTCCCGTCGTCGTGCCCCGCCATCGCCAGTTTCGCGGCGAACCGCCCGGCGCGTCTGGCTTCCATCCGGTCGATCACGCTCGCGTCCGGCCAGCAGCGCTGGACGTACCCAAACGTGTCCGCCCGCACCCGCGGCGGCTTCCCGCCCACCGGGGTGAGCTTCTCCTTCAGGAAGTCGCCGAGCTGGTCGCCCAGCGCGCCCGAGCCCGAGAGCTGCACGTTGCCGTGGGAGTCGACCTGCGCGTTCTTGATGAGCTTCGCGCCGATCGCCTGCCCGTCCTTGTCTGCGATCCCCTCGCTCACCACGATATGGCAGCGCCCCTTCGCGCTGTAGATGCGCTCGGCGTCGGCCACGAAGCGGTCCATGTCGAAGGGGATCTCGGGGCAGTAGATGAGCTGAGGGCCGTCGGTGGTCGGCTGGGGAACATCCTCGAACTCGCGGTCGCGCCGGCGGGCGAGAGCGCTCGCGGCGGTCAGGAACCCCGCGTGCCTGCCCATCACCACGTTGATCTTGATACCCGGGAGCGAGATGTTGTCCATGAAGTCGGCCATGCAGGCCATGGCGACGAACCTCGCGGCGCTCGGGAATCCGGGCGTGTGGTCGTTTTCCTTGAGGTCGTTGTCGACGGTCTTGGGGACGTGGAAGCAGCGCAGGTCGTACTTCGCGGCGACGGCCTTCTCCTTCACGATCCGGCACGTGTCCGAGGAGTCGTTGCCGCCGATGTAGAAGAAGTAGCGCACGTTGTTGCGTTTGCACGCGTCAAGAATGCGGTCGCAATACGGAGCGTCCGGCTTGTCGCGCGTCGAGCCAAGCCCCGCGGAGGGGGTCATCGCTAGACGATCGAGGCGGTCCTGGTGCATGTCGTTCAGCTCGACCAGGTCGTCCTTCACCAGTCCCTTGACGCCGTGGCGCATCCCGTAGATGCGGTCGACGAAACCGCCGGCCTGCAGGCCCAGGCGCAGCCCTTCGATCACGCCCACGAGCGACTGATTGATGACCGCCGTTGGGCCGCCCGACTGACCGATGACCGCGTTGCCGCGGATGAGATCTGACACAGCTGCTGCTCCTCTTGGGTTCCCCGCCAGTCACAACACTACGCGCGCTCGACGGGCTCCGGGCGGCAACAATCGGCCATGGATCCGATCCGAATCGCCTGCGTCCGTTACCTCAACACCGTCCCGCTGGTGAGCGGCCTCGACCGACTCGAGGGGCTCACGCTGCTTCGCTGCGCGCCCGCCCAGATCGCCGACAAGGTTCTGACCGGCGAGGCGGATCTGGGACTCGCGTCCATCGTCGACGCCCTTTCCCGCCCGTCCGATACCGTGCTTTTCCCCGCTGGGATGATCGGGTGCGAGGGCCCCACGCTCACCGTGCGCGTCTACTCCCGCTGCCCGCTGCGTGAAGCCACGACCCTTGCCGCGGACGTCGAGAGCCATACCTCTGTGATGCTGGCGCGGCTGATCCTCAAGCGAACGCTTGGGGTCTCGCCTGCTGTAACCCCTTACAGAGAGCTCGAGCCCTGGCCGGAGACGGTCCTGCTCATCGGGGACAAGGCCATCCTCGGGCACCCGCCCGAGTCTGAGTACCCCCACCAGCTTGATCTCGGACTGGCGTGGCACGAGCTCACGGGCCTCCCGTTCGTCTACGCGATGTGGATGGCCCGGGCGGACGCTGTCGGCAACGGGCGAGCTCGTCTTGCCGCGGCGATCCTGGATCGGCAGCGCCGGCACAACGCGTGCCGAATGGAGTGGCTGGTGCAGAGCCATGCGCCGGGCGCGGGGTGGCCGGTTGAGACTGCCCGGCACTATCTTCAGCACTTGCTCCGGTACGAAGTGACGCCGCGCGCTTTCGAAGCGATCGACCTGTTTGCGAGCATGCTCGCCCGGGAAGAGATTCTGGTCGGCGCGAGGACTCCGAGAGTCGACGCGTTCGACGCTACTTCAGCGATGCTCGTGCCGCCTGCAGCGCGGTGAGGGAGTAGGCCGTGATCAGCAGCGGGTCGTTCTCCATCCAGCGGTCGTCGACCGGGCGGAAGGAGCCGTCGGGGTTCTGCAGCTCCGCGAGGCGGTCGATGAGGTCCACCCGCCAGTCGCGCGGGCCGTTGGGGGTTGTGACCGTCGGACGCCCGTCGGCGTGGAGCGCCTTGGCGAACATCACATAATAGTAATAAAGTCCGTCGGTCCCCACGCCCGGGTTCTCGGCGACGGTGTAGTTGGCACCGATCCACTCCCGGGCCGCGACCACGCGCGGGTCGTCCTTGGTGAGGCCCGCGTAGAGGTAGCTCTTAAAACCGGCGTAGGACATCGAGCCGTACGAGCGAAGCCGACTTTGGGCCCGCCAGTGGATCGCGGGTTCGGCGGCGACGGCGCTGTCCGCGTCGATCTCGGCTTTGAAGACTTCGCGCAACGCTCCGGCCACCGCGCCGGGATCCTCGCACTTGACGCGGATCTCGCACGACGAAGCGCCGCTGCTCTCACCGGCGCCCATGAGCACCTGGAGGTCGTCGCCGATGGCGCGGATGGCCGCGGTCTGTGAGTTCTCGATGTGCGACTTGAGTCGCTTGGTGATCGCCTCTTTCGCGAGCAGAACCGGCTTGCCGTCGGCACCCTTGGCCTTGAACCGCACGACCGCGGCAGCGCCGGGCGGGCCCGAGAGCGACTCGGCGATCTCGCCGCCGAAACTCTGGCCGACCCCGACCGCTTCCTTGTTGACGCTGGTCGCGTAGATGAAGCCGCCCTGCGACGAGCCCCTGGCATATGGCATGTCGTTCACCGGCTTGCCGCCCGCGCTTTCGAGCTGCTGAACCCGCTGGAGGAACACGACCGCGCGTGCGAAGGCCGGGTCGTCGCGTTCGACACCGGCGTCCTTGAGCGCTTCGATCCAGAAGGCGGTGTTCGAGAGGTCCGGCCGACCATGCTTGCCGTAGCCGATCCCGCCGTAGTACGGGTGCGACGCCTCGACGGGCTTGGGCGATTCGTCGCCGAGGCTCGCACGCTCCACGGCACCCTCGCCGTACTGGAGGCCCTTGAGGTACTCAGCGCCCTTCTTCATGGCGTCGCGGCAGCGGGGGTCGGGGTACTTCGAGAGCATCGAGACGCAGATCGCGGTGTTGTAGCTGGGGAGGATGCGGTCGTAGATCGCCCCGTCGGCTTGTTGCTTCGAGAGCACGAAGTCCGCTGCCTTCTGCATGGCCGGCGAGTTCGCGGGCCGGTTCTCGTCCATGAGGCCCATCACGGCGAGCCCTGTGACGGCCGGGAAGACCGGCGCCCCCTCGTAGATGCCGAACCCGCCTGATTCGTGCTGGCCGGCGAGCATCCACGCGGCGGCGCGCTCGATCATCGCGGTCGCTTTCGCTTTGGCGGCGGCTGCTCGGGCGGCGTCGGTGATCGGGGGCTGTGGGTTGGCGGGTGCCTTCACGTCGATCGGGCGTGGAGCTTCCTGCGCGGAAGCGCCGGTCGCCGCCACCAGACCGCACATCACGAACCCGAGGAAGTCGCGCATGGGAATCTCCTGCACCATTGTAGAGACGCGGGCGATCGCGGGGTTATCGCGCGATCCGGCGGGAGCCATCGGGGCCGGAGGCCCCGGATGACTCTCGGGCCGGGGGCCCGAGCTACCATGGCCCATGACGCATCCCAACGACCATTCCCCAGCCGTGAAGCCCGGAACGACCGACTTTGACCTCGCGCGGGAGATTTCGCCGCGGCGGCGGACGACAGCCGCGACGAACGTGGATGGGTTGGTCGAGGAACAGCTCAAGCACTTTGGGATCGATCCCGCGAGTGAGTACGGGCGGACGCTGGGGGATCTGGCGGCGCACCTGTACGCCGGGCACGCCGACATGAAGCGTTTGTGGGAGGTGGGCGTGCGGGAGCTGGCGACGCTGAACCGCCGCGAGCGCGCGGAGCGGTTCAGCGCGCAGAAGTTCCTGTGCTTCCAGCTCGCGAAGATGCTGGACACCCTGCAGCACCCGTTCCGCAAGACGTACCAGTCGCTGGTGACCAGCACATCGCAACGGTTGCCGAAGGGGCCGTACCCGATCTTCGACAACGTGACGGCGCTCTTCTCGGCGAAGCCGGTGATCACGCGGACCGCGACGTACATCTACGCGTGCGCGGAGTGGGTGACGGACGCGTTCGAGGGGAAGGAGCTGCTGCTCGAGGTGTACTCGCGGCTGCTGAACCCGACCAACGTGAGCCTGGCGAACCACATCGTTGATGTGGAGGCGGGGCCGTACTCGGGCGAGTACTTCGCGTGGAACTTCAACAGCGGCATGGCGGCGGTGGACGCGACGCTGAGCCATCTCGTTGGGCACCGAGACATCATTCTGGCGAGCCGCAACGTGTACGGCGGGGTGTATCAGCTGATGCACGACTGGTACGCGAAGAAGAGCAACCTGGATGTGAGCGTGAACTTCTGGGACGGGTTCACGGTCGAGAGCTTCTTGGCGGCGTTGGAG
>JBMOHX010000303.1:0-4988 GCA_049317625.1 Phycisphaerales bacterium | reverse complement strand
CAGGTCTACATCCTCCCGAAGAAGCTCGACGAAGAAGTCGCGCGTCTGCACCTGGACAAGATCGGCGCGAAGCTCACGCGATTGAGCAAGAGCCAGGCCGACTACTTGAACGTCTCGCTCGATGGGCCGTACAAGGCTGATCACTATCGGTATTGAGAGGGCGGGATTCGGGATTAGGCATTAGGCATTAGGCATTAGGCATTAGGCATTCGGGAAGAATGGCTGATGCCTGGACGGATTGCGAAATCGTCTCTGAACTCACGCGGCCCTCGCTTTTGCGAGGGCCGTTTTTTGTTCCGGGGCGGTGCGGGGTTTCAGCACACGCCGGAGAGCAGGGCGTCGAGAAATGCGACGATGTCCTGGTCGTCCAGGTTACCGTCGCCGTTCAGATCCGCGGTCATGCCGTCGGGGCAGTCACCGTGCTCGAAGCAGCCGAAGAAGTACCGCAGGTCATCGCCGTCCACGGAGCCGGATGAGTCAAAGTCGGCCGGGCATGGCGGGTTGCAGTTGAAGTCTTCACACCGCGCGTTCGGACCCCACCACGTGCCAGCGGCCTCGTCGCAATCCGGCTTGTACATCATCAAGCAAGAATGGTCCGGCAGGCAGCACGCCCCCATGACCGGGAGGGCTTCACGCTTCAGGCGTGGGTCGGGTTGCGCGGCGGACATCCCTCCGCACACGACCACAGTCACGGCCGCCCCCGCCATCAAGCCCATCAAAGTCGTTCCTCGCATGTCGACCTCCGGTTTCCCCCATACCGTCCAGCATACCGCGGCGGGGCGAATCACCCAAGCCCATTTCCATCAGGGGAGGGCCTGAGGGACTCCGTCGATTCGGTGGTCAAGAACCGAGCCACGCGATCTGTCCGAGGTTTGCGCACCGTAGATCGCAGCCCTGCCATCTTTGTTCGGGTCATATTGGGTGGTGGAGCGCTTCGCCACCCGCTGGCGCGGACGCGAGGAGCCAGCGGACCACGAGATCGGGCTCGAGGCCGGCGAGCTTTCTTCCCCCAAGGCCTCCCGAGACGGGCTCCCTCAGTCGGGTGCCGCGGGATTCTTGTTCTCTATTACTTTCTAATATATCCACTATTTGCGGTTCGCTAAGTTTGTGTTGAGAGTACTCTTGCGCATGGTTTGCGAGCTCGCTTTCGTGGACCTCCGCCCGGATGCCGGCAAACATGGCGGGCCCCGGGTTGTTCCGGCGCAGAGAGAGACCTTTAAAAGAGAGAGAGACAAGACCATGCGTACCGCCATGTCCATTTTGGCCGTTCTCGCCGCGTGCGGCGCCGCCTCGGGCGCGACCCTTTTCGCCACGGGATCCGTCGGCCTCTACGGGAACTCGTACGAGGTGAAGCAGTGGCGCGTCAACACCGACGCCGGCACCACCGCCTTCGACCCCGAAGCCCTCACCATCTACAACGGCACCCTCTACGCCACCGCCGATCAGGGCAACAGCTCCGGCCGCGGCCGCCTCGTGCAGTACACCCTCAACGCCGCGGGCACCCTGTCTTCCCCCTCGTTCATCACCATGGGCAACAACAACGGCGTCCTCTGGGGCCCCGAGGGCATCACGGTGAACACCAGCGGCGCGGGCTACGGCTCGTTCGGCGCCGGTGAGTTCAAGCTCGCGACCTACGACACCAACGGCGCCCCGAACTTCGGCGTTGTGAACGTCTCCGGCGGCGGCGCGCTGACCAACGTCCAGTCCGGCCCCAACGGCGACGACTTCTTCTTCAGCGCCTCCCGCAACCAGTTCGGCCTCGTGCTCGACCTCGACGGCAGCGTGCAGTGGCTCGACAACAACCTGGTCGACACCGGTGTGAACATGCCGACCATCGCCGATGCCAAGGGCGGCACCATCGTGAGCGCCGCCTGGGTCCAGCAGGCCTTCGGGTTCTCCTCGGCCACCGCCGAGGTGATGATGATCGTCGGCAAGACCACCAACCGCCTGGCGATGTTCGACACCAACGGTCTGGCGATCGGTACGACCCAGGCCCTCCTCCCGGTCGGTCTGAACATGGGCGAGATCGAGGGCGTCGCCGTCGATGAACTCAACAACAAGATCTACCTCGCCGACGAGGCCGCCCTCTCCATCCACGTGATCTCCGTCCCCGCTCCCGCCACCGGCCTCCTGGCCCTCGCCGGCATGGGCCTGGTTGCCCGTCGTCGTCGCTAAGTCCACTCCCCTTCCCGCGGGAGAACTCCCGCGGGATGGCTTTCATGCAACTAGCCACCTGCCTGCTCCTCGTCGTTTCTGCCGCGAGTCTTCTCACGGGCTGCCGAGGACCTCAGTCGACCTCTCCGAGCCCTGCGTTCACCGTCACCGCCGCGGCCGAGACTTCGCCTGTCGCGTCGTCTGGTGATGCGGCGGACGACCCCGCGGTCTGGTTCAACTCGCCCCATCCCGACCAGAGCCGCGTCATTGGCACCAACAAGAAGGGCGGGCTTGCCGTCTACGACCTGGAAGGGAAGGAACTCCAGTTTCTCCCGGTCGGTCGCGTCAACAACGTTGACCTTCGGCAGGCAGTCCCCACACCGGCTGGTCCGATGGATCTCGTCGCGGCCTCCCACCGTGAGCGCAAGGGCATCACGCTCTGCCGGGTGACACCAGCGGGCCTCCTTGAGGAACTCGCGGGCTCACCTCTCCCGACTTCCGTCGAGGAGCCTTACGGCCTCTGCTGCTGGCTCGACTCTTCCACCAATCGGTTCTCGGTGTTCGTGAACGACAAGTCGGGCCGGGTCGAGCAGTGGATTGTCGTCGTTGATACGCAGCAGAAAGCGTCCGCGACGTTCGCCCGCTCATGGAAGCTCTCGTCGCAGGTCGAGGGCATGGTCGCCGACGATCAGACCGGTTCGCTGTTCATCGGCGAAGAAGCCGTCGGCGTCTGGCACGTCGACCTCCGCGCCGCCTCGGCGGTTCCCACGCGTGTCGCATCAGCGACCGCCGCGGGCCCGCTGGTCGCCGATGTCGAGGGTGTTGCGCTGGCCACGACCGCCCGCGGCCCGATCCTGCTGGTCTCGAGCCAGGGCTCCAACTCCTACGCCGTGTATGCCGCGAAGCCGCCTTTCGAGCCGTTGGGATCGTTCCGCATCTCTGCCGGGGCACTCGGGTCGGTCGAGGAGACCGACGGTATCGAGGTCTGCCAGCGGGTCCGCACGCCCCGCTTCCCGACCGGGCTTTTTGTCGCGCAGGATGGCCTGAACGAACCCCGGCCGCAAAACTTCAAGATGGTCTCTTGGACGGATATCGAGGCCGGTCTTGGCAAGTAGGGCCTTAGGAGCACGCATGAAGCGCACACCGACACAGTCTCCCCGACACGCCTTCACGCTCATCGAGTTGCTGGTTGTCATCGCGGTGATCGCGCTGCTCATCTCGATTCTGCTGCCCACCCTCGGCGCTGCGCGGGAGACCGCACGCCAGACCAAGTGCGCCAGCAACATCCGCCAGTTGTGCACCGCCGCGGCCGCCTACTCGAACGGTGCGAAGGGCTGTTACTCGAGCGGGCCTTTCGAGAACCGCCTCAACATGGCCTGGGGTCCGATGCACACGAGCTCGTGGGTCGCCAACTACATCGCCGAAGAGATCGTGGTGCCCGGCAAGTTCCTCTGCCCGTCCAGCCCTGGCCGCGTGAGCGAAGCCTGGCAGGATGCGATCGGCATCTACAGCTACTCGCAGGCGGAGATCTCCGAGTTTTACAAGGCCGGGTACAACAGCAACTACTGCCAGAGCTGGTTCATGGCCTACACCGACATGAAGTCCTCCTCGCCGACCGGGGGTGGGGCCAACCGTGACGACGTGAACAACGTCGTCGGTCCGCTCAACGAGCGGTACACCGGAGTGCGCACGACCTCCAGCATGGTGCCCCTCTTCGCGGACGGGAACGCGCAGCTCTCGGCGTCGATCACCATCGACGGCGAGCTCCTCACCTGCGCGAAGAACCAGACCGACGGTCCGAGCGGCATCGCGAGGAGCCCTTCCGGTCAAACGGTTTGGGGCCGCCAGGACTGGGAGAATCTCGGCCCCGCGCACGGCAAGAACAGCAAGGTCGAGAACACCGGCAACTCCGGGCACTCGGCCTACTACATGAACATCGGTTTCGCCGACGGCCACGTCACGCTGATCGCCGACCGCGTTCACGACGGCCGCTTCTTCGGCGCGGTCGGCGTCAGCAACGGCTGGCGCGCATGGATTACCGAAGAACTCGACGACAAAGTATTCGCCGGCTCGCTCACCCACTCCGCCGGCGTTCCGTTCTAAGCCTGTTTCCGATGACGTTCGTTCGCTTCCTGAAGGAGATCGAGAGATGACCCGCACCACCCTCGTCCGTTCCGCCGCGCTCGCGGCCTGCATCGCAGCCCCCGCACTCGCCGAAGACGTCGGCTCCCTGACCCTCTTCGGTCAGCGGTACAACATCACCCGCCTCAACTACTCCGACGTCACCTGGCCTGATCCGCTCTTCCCCGGCTTCAACCTGAGCCTGAACGAGGTCGAGGGCGCTCACTGGCTCGGCAACGACCGCATCCTTCTCTCCAGCGACGCTGGTGACGCCCAGTTGTCCGTCAAGAACTGGGTCCTCGAACTCCGGATCGTGCGCGATGACACCGGTGCCGCCACCGGCCTCGAGTACGTCCGCACCGTCATCGCCAACGACCCGAACCTCATCCAGTACGGCGGCTTCGACCTCAACCCCTGCGGCATCACGATCAACACGACGACCACGGGCCTCGCCCCGAACGCGTATCTCGTGGGCAACAGCGAGGCCAACCGCGTCGACGGGTACAACCTCGACGGTTCCTACGCCGGCAACTTCCCCGGCGGCATCGAGAACAACAGCTTCGACGACCTCGCCTTCAGCCCCACCAACAACCTCGTCTACACGATCAATGAAGACGGCGAGCGCCTCGTGACCTTTACCACCGCCGGCGCGTTCGTCGCCTCGACTCCGTTCATCGGCATGTTCGACATCGCCCCCAACGCGGTGAGCCCCG
>JBMOHX010000302.1:0-5032 GCA_049317625.1 Phycisphaerales bacterium | reverse complement strand
CGCTGGAAGAGCGCCGAGCCGTGGGTCCGAGCAAGAATCGAAGTCGCACCCGTGATCGGGCGGATCTGACGAGCCGCGCGACCGTCAGCGCGGATCTGCTGCTGAACGATGAGCCGCCGAGTGACCTTCTCCTCGAGCCGCTTGAACGCCTCTTTCGCCATCGAGCGCTCTTTCACGCTCTTGGCGTACACCTCGTACGTTCCAGTCGGATTCAGCGCGAAGTGGCCGTCGAGGAACTCCTTGCGGAGCTTGTCAACCGCGTCACCACGCGCCGCCTTGCTCGCGATCTGCCGAGCCGCCGTCATCGCCTTCTCGCAGGCCACGCGGCACTTCTCGGTGATCTCCGCCGTCGGCAGGTGCAGCTCGCCCGCGACCTTCGGCTTGCCCGCCTTGGCCACCAGCTGCTGAATGAGATCGAGCACGTCCTTGATGTGCTCGTACCCGAAGGCCAGCGCGCCCAGCACGCCCTTCTCATCAACCTCGGCCGCGCCAACCTCGATCATGTTGATCCCGTCCTTGTGGCCGGCGACCACCAGGTCGAGATCGGAGTAGTCCATCTGCGAAACCGTCGGGTTCAGCACGTAGCGAGGGCCGTCATCCGTGTGGATCCGCCCCACGCGCACCGTCGCCGTCGGTCCCTCGTAAGGGACATCGCTCAGCGCCAGCGCCGCCGCCGCGGCGGTCCCCGCGAGCACATCGCTGTCGTTCTCGCCGTCGTGGCTCAGCACGAAGACCTGAACCTGCACTTCATCGAGGAACCCATCGGGGAAGAGCGGCCGCATCGGGCGGTCGATCATCCGCATCGTCAGGATTTCCTTCTCGCTGGGCGGGCCCTCGCGCTTGCGGAAGCCACCCGGGAACTTGCCCGCCGCCGCGGTCTTCTCGCGGTAGTCGACTGTGAGCGGGAAGAAGTCGATGCCGTCACGCGGCGCCGCGCGGACAACCGTCGCGAGCACGGTGGTCGACGCGTACGTCGCCATCACCGCGGCGTTCGCGAGCTTCGCGACAACACCGGTCTCGAGAATCAGCGTGCGGCCGCCGACCTCACGCTCGACCCGGATCAGCTTCTCAAACGGGGGGTGCAGTTCTGCCATGGGATACCGTTTCCTTCTTCGAGGGCCCGCGTTGCTTCGACAGCCGGCGCACACGTCTTCGCCGACTCGAGCGGGGGGCACCCGTGCGACAAGTTCTGATCGCACCTTCCGAAGGACCTCACCGGCGAAGGGCAGAAGACAAGAAGCAGGGCACCTGCGCCTTGTCCACTGCCTTCCGCACGGCCTCCCGCGGGGCTGCGACCGCCAAAACGAAAGCGGCCCGCGGCGTTTTCATGCCGCGGGCCGTTGAATCACTTGCGGAGGCCCAGCTTCGCAATCAACCCCTGATAGCGTGCCGGGCTTGTGCGGGCGAGGTACTTCAGCAGCTTGTTGCGACGTCCGACCATCATGACCAGCCCGCGCCGGCTATGAAAGTCCTTGTCGTGATCGCCCATGTGCTCGGCGACCGCGATGATCTTCGCGGTGAGCATGGCAACCTGAACCTCCGGAGACCCGGTGTCGGTGCCGTGGACGCGGTGAGTGGTGACAACCTGCTGACGCTGCTCTGCGGAAATGGCCATTCGTTCGGATCCGATTCAAAAGAGGGCTTCGGTTACCTTGGGAGGGAGGATAGGCGGGGGTTGGGGCGGAATCTAGGCGAAAGGGGAGGGGTCAAATCCGAACATTGACCGAATATTTCTGGGTGGGCTGCAACGCCAAGGAGCGTAGCCAGCTTCACCAATACGGCCTCCGGGCCGATGAGCGGAGCGGTGTGGCCTTAGGGAAAGCCGGCTACCCGAAAGTAGCCGTGAATGGTCGACGGCTCTCGAACGCAAATCTGGATGTGGCTCCGCTCGTTGAATCCCGCTGTCGGGTAAATCGGGTTCCCCTCCACGAACGCCGCACGCACGGAGGTGAACTTCGGGAGGCCTTCGATCTCGCGCACTTTGTGAACAAACTCGAACACAGCGCAGTCGAGCATCCGGAGCGACACCTCGCCGGATGTCGAGGACAGGCGATTCTCCGGGAGCGGAAGCCCATTCTCTTGAAGTGCGCGAACCAGCCTCTCGTAACCATCCGAGACAATGCGGATCGAGGACGCCTCCAGCAAGTCGAGGCATTCCCCGAGGTCAATCACGGCCCCCACCACAGCCGGAGTCTTGATCTTGCCCCGCGTCCGTTTGGGTTGCTTGGTGGCTTGCGACGCAAACTCGAGCGCGCGGGATGGGCTGTTTTCCCAGAAGTACGCCCCGTGGCCGAGCCAGTCGTAGTCATTCTTGCTGGGACCGAGCAACGCGCGGCCAGCGAAGATCTCTTCCGCGACCTCTCTGTCGCAGCCGTGATAGCCCAAGACCCAGGTAGGAGGCGACCGCATCGGGAACTACCGGTAGCGGGACGCGAGGCGCTTCCCCGACTTCGTCACGATGCCCGCTTCCGTAAGCAGCTTGAGCGAGACAGCCTTGGACTTCGCCGCGCGATCCGCGACACGCTTCGAAGCCGCCAGGTGCTCCTCGATCATCGCCTCCACCGTCGAGAGCGAAGCGATCTTCGACTTGGTTGGCATTCGGCGCATCTCCGTTGACATCGGCACAACTCCCTCCGCACATGATACGAACCTCAAGGCGCGTTCGGATCTCACAACCGGACAGTCGGAACAGTTTTCTTCCCGCACAGAAGCACGCGGGGCAGTCCCCCCCCTGTTCTCGCCGGAGCACCCGAGGCCGAGAACGATTGGGGTTCGGTCCTCGACGACGGGGAGTTCAGCCTCAGATCGGCTGCCGCGCGGCACAAAGCCTACTTCATGAAGTCCGGCCGGTGTTCCGAGAGGGATCGATCAGAGAGCCAAGTTGGAGGCGATTCGCCGCGGAGTTCCTTCAGGTAGAGGATGCCAAGGTTGGTCTGATCGCCGCGTTCGCGGAGTTGGCGTTCGGCGAAGCGGATGCGGTAGGGGATGGAGTCGAAGATTGCTATGAGACCGGAGTTCGTCAGGCTCAGGATGCGAGTCCCGTCCGTGCTAAACTGCACATCTTTGATCGGCTTGCCGTCACCGGGAAGCTCGAGAACCAGTGATCCGGTTGCGGTGTCCCACAGCCGGATCACACCGTCAAAGTGCGAGGTCGCGAGACGGCGGTCGAGCGGGCAAAACGCCAGACCAGTGATCCGATTGCCCACCGAGGGCACCCATCGCACTTCGCGTTCGCCAGCCATATCGACGAGGCAGAAGCTGCGTTCATAGGCAATTGCGGCCGTTCCGTGGTCGTCCACGGCAAGCCGCCCGCGGTAGCCGAACGACTCGCCCTCCAATTGGTCCACGGCCTTCAATTCGACACGCCGTTGCAGCCCGCCTGTGGCGATATCCCAACTTGAGAGGCAACCCGAATCCGAATAGGTGATAAGACTTCTGGCCCCCTCTGCGAATACCGCGTTCAAGATCCGCGCTCGCCTTGTAAACGCCACTGAATCGTCGCGAATCTCCGCAACAAGGCGCCCCGACTCGCCATCCCAAATCCTGGCAACACCCTGCAGGTTGATCGCGAGAACACGCTGACCGCCCGCAGAAACGGACCAGCCGACGAACGAGCCCCCCTGAGGCCACTCGATCGACGCTCTCTCCACCGCCGCGTCGGCATTCCAAACCACGAGGCGGTTTCCCGCTCGCTGTAGAAGCCAATCTCCCGACTGATCGAGTGCGCAGTCACTCGTACCGCCTACCCACAGAGACTTCCCGCGTTCGATGAACTCGCCTGTGTTTACATCCAAGTTGTTGACTCGACCAGCAAGATCACTGCAACGAACAGTGTCTCCTTGCCCGGTGAAAACCGCAGTCTTCGCCCGTGCCAAAACCCGCAGTACGCCGGTCTGCGACCGCGTGGAAAGATGCCACAAGCGCGCCTCCCCCGTAAGGTCGACAGTGGCAAACATCCTCGTCCCCTCGATCCCCACGGTGCTGCGCACCCTGTCCCAGCAGCCAACGTACTCGGCACGGGGGCTGGCGGACCGGAGGTCCCAGGCCCTGATCGACAGGTCTTCAGAAGCGGCAAGAAAGACCTGGCCGCCCCCCGCGAGAGAAGTCGTGCTGAGAGCGCTTCGTATCCCCTCGTACTCAATCCGACGCGAGGCGGTTGTCACGTCCCAAAGCGAGAGTGTTAGTGGACGGCGCATCGCTACGACGATCGACTCACTGGGACCAGCGAACCAGGCCCCCCCCCCGATCTGGTCGGCGGGCAGTGATAGTTCACCCTTATGATCGCCCGAGACTGTGTCGAAGACCCGTACCGACGGGAGCGGCCCCGAGGCCATAACAAGGAACTGTGTTCCGTCCGCACTGAAGTTCGCGCTCACCCCCACGATACCGGCGGCGGGGATGATCGTCGTGCATGTGGAACGGTCGACGTCCCACAGCCGCACCGAACCCCCAAACCCTTCCGACCAACTCAGCAGCCTCGTGGCCCCGGGACTCCAAGCAAAACTCAGGTCGTCAGAAGCGTGTCCCTCCAGCTCCCGGTCCTTTGAAGGATCTCGCAGGTGCAGCACGCGAATGACCCCAGAGGGTGCACGAACGGCAAGCCGCTCACCGTCAGGGGAAAGTCGCCAGCCGTGAAACAGCAGATCTCTCCTGCCCAGCGAGTCCAGAGGGGCTGAGTCATCGAGCTCTACTTCGCGCACCACTCGTCCGGACGCGCAGTCCCATGCCACGATGCGGCTGGCGACGACGAACCCGGCCGCCGCGGCCGCGGTGGAGCCTTCGTGGCTCTGCTGCCAGTCGGAGATACGTTGTTGCTTCAGTTCAGAGGAGCTCTCAAGGACCGAACCCCGGCCCGGTTGAAGGGTACTCCTCCAGCGAAAGCCGCCATCAAAGCTCTCGACCAACGAGCGTCCGTCTCCCGCGATTGAGACCGCGAACCCGCTTACGAGCTCGATGGATGCATCCGCAGCAGAGTTCAGGAAATACCATTCCCATCCTCGAAATCGCGGCACGCAGTCCTCGACATGCGACC
>JBMOHX010000301.1:0-5034 GCA_049317625.1 Phycisphaerales bacterium | reverse complement strand
CTGTGTGAATCGGGCGTTGCACCCATTGCGGGTGACGAGTGTGTTGATGGCGGGAAGATCGATCGTGGTGAGCGCGGCGGGAGGAGCGCCGTTGCCGCCCGCATCAAGGACCAAGTCTGGCAGCACCTGCGCCGAAGGCTTGATGTAGATCGTCCCGGATGCGCCGCGACTGGGCTGGCTGGAGGACCCGCCGGTGGCTCGCAGCGTGCCGGTGAACGTTGACGAGTTCGAGTAGACAGCGATCCGGCCGCCCGAGCCGCCGCCCCAACCGCCGGCACCATCCCCTCCGTTCGCGGCGATCAATCCACCGCCCGCGAGCGAGTTGGTCGTGATCCACACAGAACCGCCCGAGCCGGAACCCGAGGCGCTCACGCCGCTGGTCCCGTTGCAGGTGATGGAGCCGTGGATGAGGAGCGTGTTGCCCACGATCAGGCGCACAGCGCCGCCGCCGCTGCCGGCGGGGTTGCCGACGTAGCTTCCGCCACCGCTGCCCAGGGCGATCGGTTGAGTAACGGACCCGTACTGGGCCCCGCCCGCAAAGGTTGATTGTGAGTCCGCGCCACGCCCGCCGTGCCCGCCGCCGCCGCCGCCGAGGCCGCCGTTATTGCTGTTCTCGCCCGCGCCGGGGCCCTGGCCGGGGCCAAAGCCGCGGCCGTCAAGATCGATCCGGCTCGCGGGCGAGCCGCCTTCGACTTCCACGCTACCAGTCACCGTGAGCGCGAGCCCAAAGACCACATCGGTCCCGGCCCCGCCCGAGTAGTCGAAGCTCGCGGCGGCCGAATGGGCCAGCACACCGGCATCCGCGCCGCTGCGCCCGATGAGGAGCGAAGCGATCGTGTGCCGGCCGTTCATCGTGAGCGTGGTGCCCCGGACCGTGATCTGCGCGGTCGCCAGCGGGACCACCGCCGCTGTTCCCTGGTCGACGATCGTCGTGTCGGTCGGCCCGACCGTGACCGGGGCGGTGATCAGCACCGGCTGTGCCGCGGCTCGCGCGGCCAGAACCGCCAACGAGAGCCAGCCAAACCAACCGAACGCGGGGCGAGCGTGGGACATGCGCGATGCTCCTGAAAATCGATCAAGAAGCGTAACCGCTTCGCCCCGCAATGGATAGAGAGTTTTGGCAAGGTTCCGCAAAGCCACGCTGCCCGATAACCGCGTCGCCCGACGGGGTGATCGCTGGATTCTCGCCCACTCAAGCGAGCGCATCATAAAAGAGCCGCCGCCCAAGTGGCGGCGGCTCATCTCAGTTCTTATTTGCTGCTTTTCGCTTTATCGCTTTGCCAATCTACGCCGCCGCGGCGGCGGCGTCAGCACCCCGCGTCCCAGCGGCCAAAGAACAGGATCACGTCGTCCCCGTCGACCCCGCCGCTGGCGTCTACGTCGGCGGCCCCGATGTTCGCGTCCCAGTCCGCGAAGAAGGCGATCACGTCGTCGCTGTCTGGGCTCCCCGAGCAGTCGTAGTCCCCGATGCACAGCCTGATGGAACCAACGCTTGATGTCGTCGAGCCGCACGTGTTTGTAATGATGCAGCGGTAGTCCGTCTGCACGAAGTCGTTCATCGTCTGACCCGCCTGCGCTCCGACCGTGAGGAACCGTGTCTGCGCGCCCTCGACAAAGGTTCGCGACAAGTCGCCGTCGCTCAGGTCCGTCCAGGCCCCTGAGCCCGCGGGGAACTCCGCCTGCCACTGGAACGTCGCCGGATTCGAACCGAGCCACCCCACGCTCAACGTTACCTCGCCCCGCGTGCACACCTGCACGTCCGCGGGCGGGATCACCTCGTTTGGAATCACTCCCGGCACCAGCGCCGCGACCTGTGTCGTCGTTGTGCCACACCCGTTCGTGATCACGCAGTCATACGCGGCGAGATCCTGCACGTGCGGGTTCGCCAGCGTCAGCCTCGATGTGAAGACCCCCGTGATCGTCGTGCCCCAGGCCGTCGTCCCGGCCAGCAGCGGCGTCCCGTTCTTCCGCCAGCGGTACGTGGTCCCCGCGGGCTCGGCAACCTCGACGCTGAACTGAACCTGCGCCGAGTTCACGCACGCCGCCGTCTGTTGAGGCTGCGTTACCACGCGCGGATGCCCCGGCAGGTCGTACGTCTCCGCCCCATTGTTCACCGTGGTCACGAACAACGCGCCGTCGAGACCAACACCGTTCTTCGGCGGGATCGTGTCTGCGGTCCGCAGCGTCTGAGGGAGGAGCACCGGCGAGGATGGGTCCGACCAGTCGACGATCACCGCCTCATAGGACGACGGACGCAAGACCACCACCAGCGAGTCGACCACCGACAGAAAGCCCGTGTTTCCCGTATCCAGGAAGGCCCGGTTCTGCGGGTTCGAGGGGTTCGTGAAGTCGATCGCGTCGACCCGACCGGTGCTCGTGATGACGAAGAGAATGTTGTCTCGAATCGCGACGTCCCGGATGCTCCCCGCGGCCGGAGCGATCAAGGCGACCTCCACCGGAAGATTGGGGTCGGCGAGATCGAAGAAGAGAATCCCCGATTCCATCTGCACGATCGCCGTGTGGTCCCGAAGGAAGACGCGATCGGGATAGTCCGTGAGTTGCACGCGGCTGCGGCGACTGATCGACAACGGGTCGCCTACCCGGTACACGTCCAGCGCGTTGTCGGTTGCCACGCACGCGAGCGTCCCTTCCACATCGACGTCGTGCCCGTCGTCACGGAGGTCATCCTCTCCCAGAAACACGGGCGCAGCGGGATTGGTCACGTCATACTGCCAAAGTTCGTCGAAGTTCAGTACGTAGAGCGTGTTCCCATCCATGGCCGCATTGTGCGGGACGGACAGCGGGATCGTCTCCCCCAGGCGGGCCGGTGCTGCGGGGTTCGTCGCGTCGTAGACGGTGATCCCCGCCTCCGTAAGGCAGAACACCGAATCACCTGTCCGTAGCGTCGCGATCGCTTCGAGCGGTCCGAGGTTCGTCGTACCGGCGCTTGTCGCACCCGAGGTCGCATCGGAATCAAAGGCCAGCAGCCCGTTCGGTCCCGACGTGAACACTGCATCCGCCGTGTTTGCCGCGATGCAGTTCACAATCCAGGCGAGACCACCGATCAGGCCGATCGGGTTCGTCGGGTCAGACAGGTTTTGTACGCGAAACAACTGGCTCTCCATGTTGTCGCGGGAGTAGAGCATGTTAATGCCCTGGGACTGACCAAAGTCCATAGGCGCGCCCGGAAGGTTGTCACCAATGAGGCCGACCGATTCCCGCGTCGGATTCGCGGGGGATGAAATGTCATAGAGCTCGAAGCGACGCTCTGAAAACAGGCCCGTCACCTGCACGGCGAGCAGCCCGGGGCGTGTCGCCATCGCAAGCGGCTCGCCCCTCCCCGGCAACGAAGAAAGTCCGAGGGCAACGACATTGACAACTGAAGGCGTCGAAGGGTTCGTGCAGTTCACCGTCACCAAGTTCCCCATGTCGACACCCGTTCGCTCCGCCACGAACGCCCTTCGGTTCCTCACCCCCACAAACTTCGCCCCGCCAAACGGGGTCGTCGAGAGCCACGCGGGCGCCGCCGGATTGCTCACGTCGTAGAGCCTCAAATCCCCATTCCACACGGTGTACAGCACGCCCTCCGCCACCGTCAAATCGTTCGCCTCGCCCCCGGCCAGCGAGTATGCCCGCACCGGTGCGGCCTCGCTGCTCACATCGATGATCTCAACCCCGCGCGGCCCCAGCGCGACATACACGTAGTCCCCCGCCGGCTCCACGTCGCGCGGCCTGCCGTCGAGGATGTACCTCGACACTTCAACCAGCGAAGCCGGGTTTGTGCAATCGTAGATGGTCAGCAAATTCCCTGTGGCGGTATAGAGCCGCGTCGCGGTCGCGTGCATCGCCCTGGGTTCGCCCCCGTCGTGCCAGAGCACCGAGGAACCACACTGGCCGTACGCCGCGCCACCGCCCGACAAAGCCGCGATAATCCCGGCCGACACCACAACCGAACGCGCCATGACCTGCTCCTTGGATGTGACAACCGGAGCAGGCTAGCATCCCACTCCGGCATCTCAAACGCAGAACACCCGCGAGCCTCACGCTCGCGGGTGTTATTGGACCATTAATCCGTTCTCAGTCTCAGCAGCCGCTGTCCCAACGCCCGAAGAACGCGATCACGTCGTCGCCGTCGACGCCGTTCTGTCCGTCAAAGTCCGCAGCGGGGTCGCCGGCGTCCCACAGACCGAAGAAAGCGATGACGTCGTCGCCGTCGACGCCGTTCTCGCAGTTAAAGTCCGCGGGGCAAACCGTGAGGGCCGCCGGCTGGGTTCGGGTGCTGCACCCGTCTGTCACGACGCAGCGCACCGCGCTGATTACCGCGAGGGAGCCGTCGGGCAGCGCCTCGCGGGCGACGCTCAGGGTGCCGGCCTCCGCGCCGGTCGCCGCGAAGCGAGCCAGGCCGGAGAAGTCGGTGTTGGTGCCCTCGTTCATGTTGAGCCACAGGCCGGGTGCCTCGACCGGCTCCCACTGCCAGAGGTAGGTGAAGGGGCCCACGCCATCGGGAGTGACAGAGAACTCGGCCGGACCGGCGGCGCACGTCGTCACCGGCTGGGGCTGGGCCAAGATCGCGGGCTGCTCGGTCACCGTGATCGTCGCGGTGGTGCTCGTCGCGCCGCCGCAGGGGCTGATGAACTGGCACCGCACGATGTAGCTGGTCGGGGTCGCGAAGGCACCGACCGTGAAGCCCAGGTACTGGCCCGTCGAGCCGAAGACCTCCATCGTCCGCCCGTCCGGGAGAACGTTGAGCCCGTCGCTCAGCGGTGCGAACTCCGTCGGGGCTGCGCTGCTGGCGATCTCCCACTGGCTGGTCAGGTCCGCCGAGTTGCTGATCGCCACCGAGAACACGCTCGACGAGGTTTCGGGGCACACCGTCACATCGCGCGGCTGCTCGGTGATCTGCGTGCCCTGCACGAAGGTCACCCTCGCCGCGTCGCTGGTCACGCTGCCGCAACTGTTGGAGACGATCACGCGGTAGAGCCCGTCACGGCCGTTGCCGCAGGTGGCCTGGCCCACGCGGAGCTGGCTCTTCGC
>JBMOHX010000300.1:0-5057 GCA_049317625.1 Phycisphaerales bacterium | reverse complement strand
AAGCATGATCCTTCCAAAATACGAACACGTCGACTTTGTGGGAAGGCTGTTGAAAAGCACTTGCGGACCTTGGAAGTGGCTCCGGTTTGTGGTATCTTTGCAATCACAGCCGTGCGTGGGGGCTGTGCCGTCGGTACGAGATATTCGGACGTTAGGCTGTCAGCGCGGCGGAAGAAAGCAAAGATTGTGCGAGTTTTGCCCCAATACCCGAATTGTCAGGGTTGGGCCGATCTCGATTTAGAATGTTTCCAAAGTTGGGAACATGCGACCCGTCCATGCGTAAAAGGGGCGGCGAGCCGAGTGTGGTTGCGACTCTGAAGGGGGTCGGGCCTCGAAGGGTGTCCAACCGGCTGGTTGGACCCACGTTCGATCGTGTGGATGACGGTGGTTCGGTTCGGGGGCCGAAAGGCTCAACGGGAACGTCCCAAGGACGGGACGCGGGGTAGGAAACCCCGACAGCACGTGGGCATTTGCCACCAAGGCGAGTGAGAACGGGTTGGTTCGGCTCGTGGGTTGGATTCCAGATCCGTGGTTCCCGGACGATCCGGGTTCGCCGATGGGCGAAACGAGAAAGGGCGGCCCCATGCGCCGGAAGCCACGACCAGACAGTGAAGGCAAAGCCCGCGGCAAGGCGACCGACGCCGCGAAGGTTCATGAAGCAAGGACGACCGAGATGCGACAGAGCACGACCAAACGCACGCTGAGCCCGCTGGAGCAAGTCCGGCGACGTAACCGCGTGGGTGTCAACAGCGAGACCACCCCCACCGCCACGGCCGCGGGCCGTACCGGAAAGGGCGGAGTCCGCAAGGGCCTCAGCTCCGAGGATCAGCGTCTGCTGGTGCAGATCATGTCCTGCGAGCAGGACTTCATCCCCAGCCCCGAGTTCGAGGAAGAAGGTGCCGAGGAGCGGATTTACTCCCGCGGCCACGATATCCCCAAGCCCGATACCAGCTGGTACCACCCGGTGATGGACGATCTCAGCGGCGCCCGCACCCGCACGGTGAAGAGCGCGCAGCAGGTCATCCTCACGGGTGCTCAGGAGAAGGTCCTCTTCCACCAGTTCAACTACGCCCGCTTCCGCATCAACCGGATCCAGAAAGACGTCTGGGAGAGCGCGACCAAGCAGCCCGATCCCGAGCAGGCCCACGAGATCCTGTCGTGGCACCGTATCGCGGACCGAGTCCGCGAGCAGATCGCAGAGACGAACCTCGCGCTCGTGCTGGCGATGGCCAAGCGCACCCGCATGAGCGAGGTGGACTTCGCCGATCTGGTCAGCGAGGGCAACATGGCCCTCCTCCGCGCCGTCGACAAGTTCGACGCCGGCCGTGGCTACAAGTTCTCGACCTACGCCTGCCGCGCCATTCTCAAGGCCTTCTCGCGTCAGGGCATGAAGCTGAGCAAGTACCGCCAGCGGTTCCCCACCGACTTCGACCCCAAGCTCGAGAAGTCCAACTTCCTCGAGACCAAGCGGTCGACCTTCGAGAAGGACGCGGCGGAAGAGGTCAAGCGGATCGTTCTCCAGAACACCGCCGACCTCACGGACGTTGAGCGCACCGTCATCGAGCACCGCTTCGGTCTCGAGTCCGGTGAGCTCGACAAGCCCATGACCCTCGAGCAGGTCGGCCAGATCATCGGCGTCACCAAGGAGCGCGTGCGTCAGATCCAGAACAAGGCCATGGAGAAGATCAAGCTCCAGCTCGAAGCGCATTTCCTCGGCAACAAGGACGCGCTCGAGGCCCAGCGTCAGCAGCAGCAGGCCGAGCAGATCATCGCTCCCCTGCTCGAGTCCCTCTCGCTGAACTAATCCGGCCGATCACACGCACCCAAGGGGCCCGCTCACGCGGGCCCTTTTTCATTTCTGCGCGGAGGCCCGAAGCCTCGGCCCACTCGAGACCAACCCGATCGCCGGAGGGGGCAACGGGCCTTTCTCGCTTCTACGCTGGCACATTCGCCCCAACGCAGGTACCATGCCCTCCCCGCGATGGAACCGGGGTGCGGAAGCGAGCGAATGGACCTTCACCGGTCCCTCGCGCCCTTTCCGCGCTCGGGGGATATCGGGCCATAAAGCCACTGGCAGGGTCCCCGGGGCGGGTTTCGCCTTCCGGCTTCGGCCGTTGGCGGGTAGGCTGTTCGTGATCGGGCGCGGTGCCGCCGTCGCCCAGGAAAGGTCCAATGAGCGTTCAAACCGAGCCGGAAAGTTCAGCCAGAGACGTCGGTCACATCAGCCTGGGCAAGCGCCGCAAGACCGACCCTCACGCGACCCGCTGGGGCAAGTTCCTTCAGGCCGCCATCAAGCTCAACGCCTCCGACCTCATCATGAAGTCGGACCAGGTCCCCAAGCTCCGCCTCAGAGGCCAGCTCAAGCCCCTCGACACCGAGGCCGTCACCACCGACGAGTTCTGGGGGATCGCGCAGGCCATCCTCTCCGAAGAGCAGTTCGCCGACCTCTACAAGCTCGGCTCCGTCGACTTCGCGTACGACTACGACGACAACAACCGCTTCCGCGTGAACCTGTTCCAGGCCCGTGGCAAGCTCTCGGTCGCCGGGCGACTCATCACCAGCAACATCCGCCGGTTCGAGGACCTGTACTGCCCCCCGATCATGGCCGACATCGCCATGCAGCCCCAAGGGATCGTCCTCCTCTCGGGCGTGACGGGTTCGGGCAAGTCCACCACGATCGCCGCGATGCTCGACTACGTGAACGAGCGCAAGCCCGTCCACATCGTGACGATCGAAGACCCGATCGAGTACATCTTCCAGGACAAGAAGGCCACGATCAACCAGCGCGAGATCGGCATCGACTGCCTGGACTTCAAGATCGCCCTCCGCGCCCTGGTGCGTGAGAACCCGGACGTTGTGCTCGTCGGCGAAATGCGAGATAACGAGACCTTCGAGGCCGCCCTCCACGCCGCGGAAACCGGCCACTTGGTGTACGGAACCATCCACGCGTCGAGCACCACCCAGACGTTCAGCCGTATCTATGGCCTCTTCGAGCAGGAGGAGGTCGAGCAGGTCCGCAAGATCCTGGGCTACCAGATGCGAGCGTTCGTGTACCAGAAGCTGCTGCCGACGCTCCACGCGAACATCGCGCGTATCCCTGGCATCGAGATCCTCATCAACAACGCGGTCGTCCGCAAGCACGTGCTCGAAGGCCGCGAGGGCGAGCTCCGCGAGTACCTCAAGACCGTCGAAGCCCGCCAGATCGGCATGCAGGACTTCAACTGGCACCTCGTGCAGCTGGTCGAGCAGGAGTACATCGCCCTCAAGATCGCCGAGGAAGCCAGCCCGAACATCGATGAGTTCCGCATGATGCTCAAGAAGCTCGGCAAGTAACACCCTCCCGCGAACCCCAACAAGGCCCCCTCGGGGGCCTTTTTCGTTCGTCATCCCGAACTCGGCTCACACGGCAGCCCCCGGACTTGATACGCTTTCAGCCCCGCGCCGGGGCCCTCCCCCGCCGGATTGACTTGGTGCTTTCACTGGCTGGACCGCATCGGCATCATTTGAACAGGAACGAGACCAGGTGACCCATCTCCTTGCCTCCCAGAACGGAACGCTTCTGACCCTCGCCGAGGGCTTGATGCTCTCTTCGCCGTGGAAGCCGATCATCCTTCTGATCCCCTTCCTCCCGTGGGCCTGGATCGTGTCGAGGGTCTTCGACAAGCACAGCGCTCGCTTCTTTCTCGCGCGAGAGAACTGGAACCTCCTGCACCTCTCCGCGGCCGTGCTGGCGTTCATCGTCGCGATCGCGATGCCCGTCGAGGGGGCTGCGGCGGTCTGGATCTCGCTGGGCGCGATTGTGGTCATCCTCGCGGCCGATGTCGGCGCCTTTGTCCTGATCACCAACAAAGACGAGCGTGTCCCTGAGGAGCACCGGCTAAGCCTCGACTTCAGCAAGTTCGCCGAAGCGAGAAAGGTCAAGGACGCCGCGAAGAAGCAGGCGAAGGTCGAACTGGTGCTGCGAGCCTCGGACAAGAGCACACTGGCACCTCCCGCCGCGGATGCCCCCGAGTTCGCCGTGCGTGCCGCCGCGGAATCGGTCTACCTCAAGTCCCTCGAAGCCCGCGCGACCCAGATCGACCTCGCGCCCACCGGCAAGGAGAACCAGTACCAGGTTTCCTTCCTTGTCGACGGCATGCGGCAGCTCGGCGACGCGATGCCGGCGGCCGACGCGACAAAGCTCATCGACCTGTGGAAGACCGCGGCCAAGCTCGACGTGAACGAGCGCCGCAAGCGGGTGGTGGCGGATCTCACCGTGGAGCGTGCGGATACGAAGAAGAAGGTCCGACTCACCTCGATCGGTGGCCAGACCGGGCTCCGCCTCACCTGGCTGATCGACCCCGAGGCTCAGGTGCGCCGCAAGGTCGACAAGCTCGGTCTTCTCGAGCCCCAGCTCAACGACCTGACGAAGCTGGTCAACGAGACCCGGGGCGTGGTGCTGCTCGCGGCACCGCTGGACTCGGGCCGGACAACGACGTTCTATACCATCGTTCGCCTGCACGACGCCTACACGCAGAACGTGCAGACCGTCGAGATCGAGGCGCAGGACGCGCTCGAAGGCGCCCGCCAGAACAAGTGGGACCCGCAGACCGAGGGCCCCGAGTACTCGACGCTCGTGCGCTCGATCATCCGGCGCGAGCCCGACGTGCTGGGATTGGCGGAGATCAACGACGCCGCGACCGCGAAGGAAATCTCCAAGGCCGACGGCGACCGAGTCCGCACGTACGTCTCGCTGAAGGCCGACAGCGCCCTCGGGGCGTTGCAGGCGTGGATGAAGCTCATCGGCGAGCCCGCCGATTCCGCCAAGGGACTGCAAGGGGTCGTGGCGCAGAAGCTGGTTCGGAAACTATGCACCAACTGCCGCGTGGGATACCCGCCTTCCCCCGAGATGCTCAAGAAGCTCGGTCTGCCCGCCGACCGTGTCAAGCAGCTCTACAAGAAGGGCGGCCAGGTGCTGATCAAGAACAAGCCCGAGGTGTGCCCGCTCTGCAACGGCTCGGGGTATCTCGGACAGGAGGGGATCTTCGAAGTCTTCCTGTTCGGAGATGAGGAACGAG
>JBMOHX010000299.1:0-5075 GCA_049317625.1 Phycisphaerales bacterium | reverse complement strand
CGCGTCTGCTCGCGCGTCGGCTGCGCGCGTGGTTCCTCTGCATCCCCGCGGCAACCGGCATGGCCACCGCGAAAGCCTGCCTCCGACTGCTCGTGGGCATCTCGCCCGACCGCAGCGGCGTGCCCTCCGCGGGGAACGGCCCGCTGATGCGCAGCCTCGTGCTCGGTGCGCTGTCCACCTCCGACGACCAACTGAAAGACTTCGTCACTCGCTCCACTCTCATCACCCACACCGACCCTCGCGCACTCCACGCCGCCCTTGCCATCGCCCTCGCCGCCCGCGCAGCCTCCACACCCACCCCCGCCGACATCCTTTCCGCCCAACTTCCCCTCTTCCTCCCCGATGGCCCCGTTCTCCACGCCGCGCAATCCGCCATCGCCGCGGCACGCGCCAACACCTCCCCCGCCGACTTCGCGGCTTCTATCTCCTGCCCCCGCGCCATCTCCGGCTACGTCCTTCACACCCTCCCCGCAGTGCTCTTCTTCTGGCTCTCCTCCCCCCTCAACCCACGCGCCGCCATCGAATCCGCCGTCCGGCGCGGCGGCGACACGGACACCGTCGCGGCCCTCGTCGGTGGTCTCGCGGCAATCTCCGCCGGCCCGCAATCCCTCCCCCAAGATTGGATCGACGGCATCGCCGACTTCCCATGCTCCGTCGCCTGGGTCCGCCGATTATCGGAATCAACACCCCCGCCTTCCTCGCTCCGCTGGTCCCTCCTCCCACTGCGAAACGCCTTCTTCCTTCTCGTCGTTCTCACCCACGCCGCGCGAAGGCTCTTTCCTCCCTACGGATGATCCTTCCCTTCCGTGTGTTCGTGTGTTACCGTGCCCGCTGCACACAAGGAAGAACCATGAACGTCGCAACACGCCTCAGTCCGGGAACAACAAGCATGCATTCTGTTCGCGCGGCCGTTCTCGTCCCCATCGCACTGAGTGTGACGCTGGCGTCAGGTGCACCGCCCGAGTTCGCCACCAGCGTCTCGAACTCGCAGCCAATCCTCTGGTACCGCCTCGGTGAACCGTCGGGTAACTTCGTGAACAGCGGCACACTCGGCCCCGCATTCAACGCCTTCGCAACCGGCACCCCCACCAGGGCCGTTCCTACCCCCGGCGGCGACACCGGAATCGCGCTCGCACGCGGCGCGTTTCTCGAGTCATTCGGCGTCTCTCCGCTCACCGGAAATCCCACCTTCTCCATCGAAGCCGTCGTCAATCTCGCCGATCCGGGCGCCGCGAGCTTCTGGGGCCCCTTCCTCCACTGGGGTGACGGAGGTGCAAACCGCAGCGGGCGGGAGGTCTACTTTGGCATCCAGGCCTCGAACAACAACCGCGTGTACGCCGGCTTCTACAACGGCGGCATCCGCACATCCGACATCCTCAGCGGAAACACATGGGTGCACGTTGTCTGGACCAGGCAGGGCGGAAACAACTCGGAGGCCGGTTCCTCCCTCTACATCAACGGCTGCCTCGTCGCCACTCAGCGCGATCCTGACCTGAGCCCCGGGTTCTTCTCCGCCGCGAACATCAACGTTACCCCAACGACGTTCCGCATCAACGAAGCCCGAGACGTTCTCGGAAACCGCTATTTCACCGGAATCCTCGACGAAGTCGCCCTCTACAACCGCATCCTCACCGCCGAAGAAATCGAGGCCCGCGGCTCCATCTTCAGATGCGCCGCCGACCGCAACTGCGACGGCGGCGTGGACGGTGACGACGTGATCGTCTTCTTCAACGCCTGGGACCAGTCCCTCCCCGAGGGCGACTTCACCGGCGATGGCGGGGTTGACGGCGACGATGTCATCGCGTTCTTCGAACGCTGGGACTTCGGCTGCTAAAGCTCGACGGCGCCTCACCGCCGCCGACGCCCCGCGACCACGCCCGCAAGCGCGAGCAACCCGCCCGCGCCCGGCGCGGGAACGTGATCCGTGAACACACGCACCTGCACCACGTCCGCCGTCGGCGCGAACGAGAAGAAGTTGAACGAGAGAAGGTTCCCGTTGATCGACACCCAAGACTGCGGGATCGTGTTCAGCCCACGGAACGGATACCCGGTCGGGTAGACAGTGCCCGTCGCGCCCCAGAACGCGTCGGTGTTGTCCAAGCTACCGGGGTTGAACTCCACGCCCACGATGTTCCCGGAGAACGTCACCGTCCCGCTCGCCGGAACCGCCCCGGGCACGCTCTCGTAGTGGATGAAATGGCTGTCAAAGGTCCCGAACAGCAGGCCGGGAGTCGGAGCGGTGCTCACGCCCGGGTTGTTCACCATGTCGCAGAACACACCCGCGGTGTTCATCAGCCCCTGCTGCTCATCCCACGCGTACGCGTTGAAGCCAACCAACGCGCTCGGCACGCATGATGTCGGGGCCACGCCCAGATAGGTCGTCATGCCGCCCACCGAGGTGATCGCGCCAAACGAGCCCGCCGCCGCCGCCGCCACCACCACACCAGCCAGAGTCATGCGAGTCTTCATCTTCATCCTCCATTGGGCCACCCGAGCGCACCCACAGCCGGCACCGAAACACCCGGGCCTCGCCTGAGCACCATCTCCAAGTCGCCATTTCCCGGCCCGGCGTCTTCGCCCGGCCACACTGACTTGCCGGCAAAGGGCAAGTCCTTGCAGCACAAACGCGGGAATCCGCGGCTGCACCGTGCGTCCCCCCAAAACCAAAGCTCGCGGCCCGAGATCGGGCCGCGAGCGTTTGAACCAGCTCTTGGGAGCCCCGCCCTCGAGCGGACCCCTGAGTTGTGCCGCCTCAATGACCCGCGGGCGGCGTGAGCGCCTTGACCACCTCGCCCACGACGGCCTTCGCGTCGCCGAAGAGCATGAAGGTCTTGTCGAGGAAGTAGAGCTCGTTGTCGATGCCGGCGAAGCCGGGGTTCTTGCTCCGCTTGACCGCGAACACGGCCTTTGCTTTGTCCGCGTCGATGATCGGCATGCCGTAGATCGGGCTGGTCTTGTCGAACCGCGCGGCGGGGTTGACGACGTCGTTTGCGCCGAGCACGAGGCAGACGTCGCACTGGGGCATGTCGGCGTTGATCTCGTCCATCTCGACCAGGTCGGTGTAGGGGATCTCGGATTCGGCGAGAAGCACGTTCATGTGACCGGGCATGCGGCCGGCGACGGGGTGGATCGCGAACTTCACGGTGATGTTCCGCTTCTTGAGCTGGTCATAGAGCTCTCGCACCTTGTGCTGGGCTTGGGCGACGGCCATGCCGTAGCCCGGGACGATGACGACGAGCGAGGCCTGCTCGAGGATCTGGGCGGCGTTCTCCGGGGTGTCGGGTTTGTAGGCCTTTTGTTCTCCCGCCGCGGCTTTCTGCTGCACCTGGCCGAACGCGCCGAAGAGCACGTTGGTAAAGGAGCGGTTCATTGCCTTGCACATGATGATCGAGAGGATGAGCCCGCTGGATCCGTCGAGCGCGCCGGCGATGATGAGGAGCTTGTTGTTCAGCACGAAGCCCATGGCCACCGCGGCGAGCCCGGCGTACGAGTTGAGGATCGCGATGACGGTCGGCATGTCCGCGCCGCCGATGGGCATGACGAGCATCCAGCCGAAGTTGAGGGCGAGGACGATCACCGCGCCGAACATCCACGGCGCGTAGGAGACCGCCGGGTTGAACATCAGCATCGCGCCGAGTACAACCACCACGCCCATTGCGATCAGGTTCACGATGTTCTGCCCGGGGTAGACCCACGGGCGTTGGGGGAGCCACTTGACTTCCTGCAGTTTCGCCGCGGCGAGAATGCTGCCGGTGAACGTCATGAAGCCGAGGGTCACCTCGAGCACGATCGCGAAGACGCGCAGCGGCGTCAGTTCGTCCTGGTGCCCGCCGAACCAGTAGAAGAACTTGGCCGTGCCCACCAGCCCCGCGGCGAGGCCGCCGAAGGCGTGGGAGAGAGCGGTACGTTGCGGCACCGCGGTGAGCGGGATCAGGGAGAGCCACACACCGGGCCAGATGGCGAGGAGGATCGGGACGAGCACCCACGCGTGGCGTTCGATGTCGAGGTGGTAGGAAATCTCGGGGCGGGCCCAGGTGGCCAGCACCGCGAGCACCATCGCGAAAACGCCCGCGTGGACACCGTTCCGCGCGGTCTTGGGGTCGCTCATCCACGTGAGCGAGAGGACGAAGAGCGCGGCGGCGGCGAGGGTCGCGACGTCCAGCAAGGAGTTGAAGACGTTCATGGCTTCACCCCCTTTTCACTCTTGAACATGCTGAGCATGCGGTCGGTGATCATGAAGCCGCTGATGATGTTGGTCATGGAGGCGAACAGGGCGATCGAGCCCATGAGCCGGATCGGCCAGGGGTAGCCTTCGCCGCCCGCGACGATGATGGCGCCCACGACGGCGATGGCGCTGATCGCGTTGGTGACGCTCATGAGCGGGGTGTGCAGCAGACGCGAGACGCGCTTGATGACGCCGATGCCGATGAACGTCGCGAGCATGAAGACGAAGGCGGCGCCGACGATGTCGAGCGGTTGCGAAGCGTGGGCGGCGGGCGCGGCGACTTCTGGCGCGGCGGTGACGAGCTTCGCCGCGGGCGTTTCTTGTGCGAGGCACGCCGTGGCCGACGCGTGCGCGGCGGCCGCCGCGGCGAGGGCTGGAACGGGCAGTTTCATGGTGTGCTCCTCTCGAGCGGGTGGGGTTCCGGGTCAGGCGTGAACTGGGGTGCCGAGGGCCTTGAGGGTGCGGTCGTGGACGACGCGACCCTCGTGGGTGATGAGGCAGCCCTTGAGGATGTCGTCGTTCAAGTCGAGCTTGAAGGCCTTGTCCTTCCAGAACGCCATGAGGAAGTTGAACAGGTTGCGAGACCAGAGGACGCTGGCGTCTGTCGGCAGTGTCGCCGCGATGTTCAGCGGCGCGAGGATCTTCACGCCGTGCTCCACCACGGTGCGCCCGGGGCGAGAGAGTTCGCAGTTGCCGCCGCCGTCCGCGGCGAGGTCGACGATCACCGAGCCCGGCTTCATCGACTTGACGATCCCCGCGGAGAGGAGCTTGGGGGCGAAGACACCGCCGATGAGGGCGGTGGTGACGACGACATCGGAGACCGCGCACTGCTGCGCGAGGAGCTCGGCTT
>JBMOHX010000298.1:0-5078 GCA_049317625.1 Phycisphaerales bacterium | reverse complement strand
TTGCCGAGCAGTTGCACACGGTACATCCCGATGTTCCTCGATGGTGGCGCGGGGTTGCCGACATCATCCGCGTGGATCGTGTGGATCCCCCCGAGCGTGATGTACCGCCCACGGAACTTCTGCTCCCACTCGCCGCCGGTGCCCAGCCCCGGCACCTCCCCGTTGATCCCCGGCGGGTATCCCAAGCCGGCATAGTCGCCGTCCAGCGGCCAGCACCTCAGCAGCGGCAAGCGGGTGAGATCCGCGGCATCGTCACGAAGGACGACTTCCTGACAGATCCCGCTGGAAACCCGCTTGGGCGGGATGCGGGCGAGTTCGAGGAGTTCCGGGAGCTTCTGGAGCTTCGCGAGCAGCGTCGGGGGCGGCTCGGGCTTGACCAACTTGCCGATCTTCTCGCCCAGTGACTCGAACCCACCCGGCGTGTGGCCCGCCGGTGCGCCTGGGCCCTGGTCGTTGCAACCGAAGGCCATCTCGGCCCGCCGGTACGACCCGTACGCGTTGATGAGCACCGGGAAGTCGGAACCCTCGACGCTCTCGAAGAGCAGCGCATGCCCGCCGAGCCCGAAGTGGGCGGGGTCTGTCCGGCGCGCGGAGGCCGAAGGCGGGTGGGGTGCCGCGGACTTGCTCACGCGGTCGGTGATCTCGGTGATCTCAAGGACGGGCGAAACGCGAGCGGCGACCCGCTTGAGTTCGCCGGCCCGTTCGAGGGCGGCCAGAAAGTCCTGCGTATTCTCGTACATGGTCAAGCCTAGCGGTGGTTGGTGTGCGGAGCCTCATCGGTGACGATCTCGCCGGACTACCAGCGTGACTGGCCGGCCTACTTTCGCGCCGCCGCCGACAAACCGGCCCGCGAGACGCTCCTCCGCGCCCTGGAAGCGCTCGGCCCGGGAGGGGGCCGGACCGCGGTCGATGTCGGCTGCGGCGAGGGACGAGACGCCCGCGAGCTGCTGAGGCGGGGCTGGCGGGTGGTCGCGCTGGATTCGCACGAGGGCGGGCTCGAGATGCTGCGAGCGTCAGTCGACCCCGCAGAACGCGACCGACTCACGGTCCGCCGCGTCGCGATGGAAGCCATCCCATCAGACCGCACGCTCCCGGCCGCCGCGACGCTCTGCAATGCGAGCTTTGCTCTCCCGTTCTGCGATCCCGCGGCTTTCCCGGCCCTCTGGAGCTGGATTGTCGCTTTGCTCGCGCCCGGGGCCGTCTTCTCGGGCCAGTTGTTCGGGGACCGCGACGATTGGGCGAAGGTCCGCCCCGCCAGCCACCACACCAGATCCGAAGTTGAGAAACTCCTTTTGCCCTTCGACGTACTCTGGTGCGACGAAGTCGACAAAGTGGGTGACGACGCGATGGGGGGCGTCAAGCGCCACCACGTCTATCACATTGTCGCGAAGAGAAAAGACCCCGCCCGGAACGCCACCCCATGACCGGATCGCTCGCGATAGACCTCAAGAACGTGGCGAAGACCTACTCCGGCGGCGTGCAGGCGCTCCGGGGCGTGGACATGCAGGTCCGCAGGGGCGAGATCTTCGGGCTCCTGGGGCCCAACGGCGCGGGCAAGAGCACGCTCGTGAAGATCCTCATGACCGTGATCTCCCCGACTCGCGCCGAGGGCACCGTGCTCGGCGGGCCCATCGGACGAAAGGAGTCGCTCCGCGCGGTGGGGTACCTCCCCGAACACCACCGCTTCCCCGACTACCTCACCGGCCGTCAGCTGCTGCACTATTACGCGTCGCTCTCGGGAGTCGACCGCGCGTCACGCCGCGCACGCGCCGAGGACCTGCTCGACCTTGTCGGCATGCGCGATTGGGGAGACACCAGGGTCAAAGGCTACTCCAAGGGCATGCGCCAGCGAATCGGGATCGCGCAGGCCCTGATGAACGACCCGGCGCTTGTGGTGCTCGACGAGCCGACCGACGGCGTCGACCCCGTCGGCCGGCGCGACATCCGCGAGATGCTCGCGGTCCTCAAGTCCCGCGGCAAGACGGTGCTGCTCAACTCCCACCTGCTCAGCGAGCTGGAAATGGTCTGCGACCGCGTCTCCATCCTGGTGCAGGGCCGGGTCTCTCGCCAGGGAACAATCGACGAGCTCACCAGGGACCAGCGTGCGATCAGCGTGGAGATCGCCGATCGGACTGATGCTTCGGCGGTGCTGGTCTCGTGCACGCCGGGCGCCGACGGACGCTCCGAGTTCACGCTCGGCAACGGCTCGTGGGTCCGGATCAGCGGCAACACCGCGAAGTTCGCGGGCGACGACCCCGCGACCGTTATGCCGCTGGTGGATGCGCTCCGCGCCAAGGGAGAGACCATCTACGCGATCCGCCGCTGGCGTCCCTCGCTCGAAGACCTCTTCCTGCAGGCGGTCACCGACCCCGGAAGCGGGCGTGTACTCAAGCCCGGCGCGGCGATCGGGGAGGGGCGGCCATGAGAGTCTTCCTGGCGATGCTGCTGGATTCCTACCGCGAGCTCAACTCCCGAAAGCTCTTCTGGATCACGCTGATCCTCTCGGGGATCGTGGTGGGCCTGTTCGCCTTCGTGGGGATCACCGATCGGGGACTCAAGGTCTTCATCTGGGAAATCCCAATCAAGGTCTTCAACGCGAACTTCGTGACCCCGGCGACCTTCTACAAGCTCATATTCGTGAACCTCGGCGTGAGCGTGTGGCTCGCCTGGGCCGCGACCATTCTGGCGCTGATCTCCACGGCCGGGATGATCCCAGATTTCGTCGCGGGTGGGGCGATCGAACTCACGCTCAGCAAGCCCATCTCGCGCGCCCGACTCCTGCTCACCAAGTACGTCAGTTGCCTGCTCTTCACGGCATTGCAGGTCACGGTGTTCTCAACGGCCGCGTTCTTGCTCATCGGGCTCCGGGGCGGCGAGTGGATTCCGGGAGTCTTCCTCGCGATCCCGCTGATCGTGACCTTCTACAGCTACCTCTTCTGCGTGTGCGCGCTGGTCGGCTTGATCACCCGGTCCACCATCGCCGCGCTGCTGGTCACACTGCTGGTGTGGTTCGGGATGTTCGCGGTGAACTTCGTGGACCGCGTCATGGTCAGGCTCCGGAGCAACAGCGAGCTTCGACTCGAGGAGATCGAGAAAACGATCGGCCGAATGGAGACGAACACCAGGAACGCGCTCGACGCCCAGAAGGCCCCCGACGCCGCGACCGAGACGTACACGGCGCAGCAGCTCGACGCCGCGAACCCATTCCTCCCTCGGAAACGGTCGCAGCTGGTGGAGGAGCGCAAGGCCTTGAAGAAGTGGGCGCAGTGGACCGACGCGTTCTACATCGGCAAGACCGTGCTTCCCAAGACCACCGAGACCATCGACGTGCTCAAGCGCAGACTCATCGCGCAGGCCGATCTCGAGAAGCTGATGCCCCCCGACGAGGACGCCAACATCCAGAAGGAAGACAACGACGACGTCCGCGTCGCCGATCGCGAGATCATGAAGCGGACCGAGCAGAACTTCCGCGAACGCCCCCTCTGGTGGATTGTGGGCACCTCGCTCGGTTTCGAGGCCGTCGTCCTGGGCATCGCGACGGTGATATTCTGCCGCCGCGACTTCTGAACCCCCGGAGCACCCCCTTTGGCCGACGCCATCACGCTGAAGAACCTGCGCAAGACCTTCGGGACCAAGGTCGCCGTCGAGGGCATGAACCTCTCCATCCCGGAGGGCTCGCTCTGCGGCTTCATCGGCCCCAACGGCGCCGGGAAGACGACCACGATCCGCATGATCATGTCGATCCTCTTCCCGGACTCGGGCGAGCTCTCCGTCCTGGGCAAGGCCTCGGCGGTCGAGAGCAAGGACCGCATCGGGTACCTGCCCGAGGAACGGGGCCTCTACAAGAAAATGAAAGTGGGCCCGTTCCTGGCCTACATGGCCAAGCTCAAGGGCGTCGACGGCGCGGGGCTCGACGCGAAGGTCCGCACCTGGCTCGCGCGGGTCGGCCTCACCGAGGTGTACCGCAAGAAGTGCGAGGAACTCAGCAAGGGCATGCAGCAGAAGGTGCAGTTTGTCTCGTCGGTCATTCACGAGCCCGACCTCATCATCCTCGACGAGCCCTTCAGCGGCCTCGACCCCGTCAACTCCCGCATGCTCCGCGAGCTCATCGACGAGCAGCACCAGGCCGGCCGCACCATCATCTTCTCGACCCACCAGATGCCGCAGGCCGAGGCCCTGTGCGACCGCGTCGTGATGATCCACCAGGGCCGCAAAGTCCTCGACGACTCCCCCGCGGGCATCCGGTCGAAGTTCGACCCCCGAACGGTTGCGGTCGAACCGGTCTCGCCGATCGACCCCGCTCTCCTCGCGCGTATCCCGGGCGTCCGGAGCGTTGAGCCCCGGGGCAAAGTCCTCGACCTTCACGCCGCCCAAGGTGCCGACCTCGGATCCATCATGTCTGCCGCCTGCGCCGCGGCTCCACTCCACCGCGTCGAGATCGTCCGGCCTTCGCTCGAGGACATCTTCATCGATATCGTCCAACAGACTATGAAACCGGAGGAGCGGGAGAAACTGCTCGCCTCTCTCCGCTCGCCGATGGCGAGCCTCGCGAGTTCGCTCGAAGGCGGGGGAGACTAAGCCATGCTCAAGACACTCATCGTCGCCAAGCGCGACTTCCTTGCCACGGTACTCACCAAGGGCTTCATCGTCGGCGTGCTCATCATGCCGATCTTGATGACCGGCGCAGCACCGCTCGCGTTGATGCTGATGAACCGCAAGCCGCCGCCCGTCGAAGGGGAGATCGCGATCATCGACAGGTCCGGCGGCGAGACCCGGACCGGTGCCACCGAAGAACTTCGCAAGACCCTCTCGTCCGAGGCGATCGAGGCCTGGGTCCGTGATCAGGCCCAGGAAGCGACCAAGGTCGCCGTCGAGAAGATCGACAAGAACGTGCCACCAGGACAGGCCGACCAGATCCGCCCGCTGGTCGAGGCCGCCGCGAAGCAGGTCCCGGTCCCCAAACTCACAATCTCCTTCCTCCCGCCCTCGACCGACCCCGACAGCGTCAAGCCCAGGCTCCTCGACAAGAAGCCCGACGGCCTCAAGCTGCTCGCGCTCGTCGTTGTAGATCCAGACGC
>JBMOHX010000297.1:0-5085 GCA_049317625.1 Phycisphaerales bacterium | reverse complement strand
CGATGCCGCCCGCGTCCCACGCGGCGAAGAACAGGATCACGTCGTCGCCGTCGACGCCCGTCGAAGCGTCGGCGTCGGCGCAGGTGAGGCCGCCGTCCCAGTCGGCGAAGAAGGCGATGACGTCGTCGCCGTCGATGCCGCCGCTGTTGTCGTAGTCGGCGTAGCAGCCGTCGGCCTGCCAGGCGCAGGCGGTGCCGCAGGGGCCGACCTGGATGAACTGGTCACCCGCGATGTTGGCGAAGTTCACGCCCGAGGGGCCGCCGAGGTTGGTGGTGCCCACGGGCAGGCCGCCGATGACCTGGTTGGAGAGGAAGTTGTGGCCGCCGTTGTTGACCCAGCCGGCGATCTTGATGCAGGAGGTGCCGTCCCAGCCGAGTTCGGCGAGGTCGATGCGGTACTCGACGCCTGTGGTGACCGCGGCGGCGCCGTTCGCGGAGCCACCGGAGACTCCGAGGACGTTGCGGTTGTCGACGGTGACGAGGATCTTGTTGGGCTGGGGATCAGGGTTGGTGCCGCCGGAGAGGTAGGGGAGGCCGGCGGTGCGGGGGGCGACTTCGCAGAAGATCTGGGGGGCGAAGCCGTCCTGGATATCAGCGCGGGCGCCGTCGAAGTTGACGGGGTCGTTGCCGTTGGCCTTGGCGCCGCCGTTGTACGCGCCGTAGTCGAGGTTGTTGCCGCCGAAGTTGCGGGCGGGGCCGTTGGCGCGGAGGACGGAGGCGTTGGCGAAGATGTTCGTGCCGGCGTCGCCGTTGGTGAAGCCGAGCCAGTAGTCGGCGGTGAAGCCGGTGTCGAAGGTGAGACCGGCCATGGCGTTCAGGCCGTTGAAGTCGATGTCGACGTTGTCGTTGCGGAGGACGTTCTGGCCTTCGGTGTCGCCGTTGATGTCGAAGAAGACGTCGAGCTTGTTGTAGTTGGACTCCATGTTGCCGGTGAGGAGCAGGTAGAGGTAACCGTTGGTGGAGTCGAGGTAGGCGTAGGCGCCGTCGATCTCGGAGCCGGTGGCGCGGTCACGAGAACCTTCGGGGGGCGGGCAGATGGCGGGGACGCCCGCGATGTTCGAGTTGTCCACGGCGACTTCGATGCCGTTGGGGTTGGTGCCGCCGCCGAGGGTGCCGTTGCCGCCGCCGGTGGCGCAGCTGCCGAGGTAACCGGGGTTGGCGCCGCCTTCGATGACGGTGAAGTTCGGGTAGTGGGTGACGGGGTCACCGCCGCAGCCAAAGGTCATGTAGTACTCGGGGGTGAAGCCGCTGTCGAAGGCCAGGCCGGGGCCTTCGGTGCCGGCTTGGAGGCGTTGGAGCGCGGCGAAGTCGACATCGGCGTAGACGCCGGCGCCGAGCTGGGAGACGCCGCCGGCCTGGGCGTCGATGAAGAGTTCGAGCTTGGTGAAGTCGGACTTCATGTTGCCGCCGAGGAAGATGTGCAGGTTGCTGCCGATGATGGCCGCGTACATGACGTCGAGCTCGGAGCCGGTAGCGGTGGACGCCGAGGCGTCGGCGTCGTCGTCGAACCCGGTGCGGTTCAGCTGGGTGGCGACGGAGGCGCCGTAGAGGCCGGCGTCGAGGGTGCCGTCAACGACGGGGGCCGCGCCGGAGGCGGAGAGGGCCGTGGCGAACTGGTTGTTGGCGATGGTGGCGAGGTCGAGGGCGCGGGGCTCGCCGAGGTTGTTGATCGAGCCTGCGGGGAGCGAGGGGAGGAACTGGTTGGAGACGAAGCCGTGGCCGCCGTTGTTGATGAAGGCCAGGAGGCGGATGCTGCCGGTGGGGTTGCCCAGGTCGGCGAGGGGGATCTTGATCTCGATGCCCTTGGTGACGGCGGCGGGGGAGCCGACGTTGTTGTTGTCGCAACCCGACACGGCGACGTTGTCGCCGAACCCGGTGGGCACGGTCTGCACGAACTTGATCGCGCCGTAGTTGGCCGTCTCGGAGGCACCGAGCTGACCATCGACGGCCATCTGAGCGGACGCCCCGCCGGCGCACGCGACGAGCATGGCGGCTGCAGAAACACAACGAGTCTTCATAGTGACCTCTTTCCTTTGATTGCCAGCGGCCAGCGGCCGCGCCTCGGGCGATTCGACACACACGGACGACCGATCAGCGTCGCCGGAGAGAGCCCGTCGACTGTTTGACTGAGCGGGTTTTCGACCCGGGACGCGCCGAGTGACGACGCGCTCCGAGTGTAAGGGAGACATGCAGAAACCGCTACGGTTTTCGGCGAGAATCGGCCCCGGATTCGCGCCGGAATCAAAGCCCGTTCAAGTCCCATCACGCGCGGGGCGAAGATGTAACCAGTACCAATCCCCCGGCGACTCCCCGGAATCTGGAGAAACCGGTTACATGAATGGCGAGTTCAAAAAGTATGAGGAAAAGGGTGGCTCGGGATCGAACAGATACGGTAAGGTGATGCGGCCGCGAGAAGCGGCGAGCCGATCCCGGACGCGTTCTGTGTCCCGTCGGCTCCGCGGGTTCGGACGGACGACCGGGCTGAGAGCCTTCGGGCTGATGGAGTGACGAACATGGCGCGGCTCAAGAACAAACGTGCGGGCTTCACGCTGATCGAACTGCTCGTGGTGATCGCGATCATCGCGCTCCTCATCGGGCTCCTCCTCCCCGCCCTCGGGAAAGCCAGACGCGCCGGTCGCGAGGCCAAGAACCTCGCGAACCTGAAGTCGATGGGGCTGGCGATGACCATCTACTCGAACGACTACAAGAGCTGGCTCCCGGTCATGCCGTTCACGGCCCAGGCTCGGGCGTCGTACTACAACCCCAACCCTTCCAACCGATTCCTTGACTACCAATACGTCTACGGCGGTGTGGCCGGCCTCTTCAGCCTGTACCAAGTGGGCGACGGTGTCGACATGGGGTACCGCGGGCTGACTCCCGATCCCGACGCCGCGGCGTACGCCGATGGCAACCGCAACCCGATCATGAAGGCCTACCTCGAAGGGCTGGGCGTCCTGGTCAACCCGATGGACAAGGAAGACCGCTGGTACAACTACCCGTACCAGCCCGCGACGCTTCCGTCCTACGCCACCGCGAGGATCAAGGTCCCCACCGCGCCCGGAGGTGAGCCCGACGTCATCACGTACAACATCTCGTATCTCTACGTCGTCGGCCTGCGAACCGACGAAGCGAAGCTCATGGCCCCCGTGCCCTTCTGGGGCGACGAGACCAATGGCCCAGACATCAGCACGTACGCCTGGTACGGCGGCGGTGGCGGCGGTCAGAGCAACGCGACCGATGCCGGAACGCAGCCCGGTGGTTACGCGGCGACCGACAACCTCGGCCGCGACGGCGGCGCGTTCGTCTACACCGACGGCCACGCCGCGTTCCAGAAGAGCATCGGCGGGATCCCGATCGATCAGGCGCAGAGCATCCAGAACATTTTCTTCTCTTCAGACACGAACCGGTTCCCCTACAGCATCAACGCCATCGACCGCAACCGCAGCCGCATGGTCCAAACCATCGACTGACATGCAGAGCTTCCTCGGCGCTGATATGCTCCCGACCCTTTACCTCAGCAGCCGGGAGTTTCTCCACGCGTGAGCGGTTCAGATCGGACAACTCGATCATGGTTCGGCAGGCTCCTCCGGGCTCAAGAGTCCGGGCTGGTCGTGGTCATCCTGCTCTTGTCCGCGTTCCTCGCGATCGCGAGCGACCCCAAGCCCAAAGTTGAAGCCATGCGCCCCGATCCCGGATCGGGTGCGGTTGTCGACACCGGACCGGAGCTGGTCCTCACGGTGAAGGGCGTCGAGCGTCGGGTCGAAAAATCCAAGGGCTGGGAGGTTCGCGGAGATCTGGTGCGCCGCGAGCGCATGGTGAACGCCTTCCTCGATCCCGAGAATCTGGTTCTGCTGGCGAAAGACGCTTCCTTCGTCGCCGTCATGGCGGTCGGCATGACCGCCATCATCGTTCTCGGGGGCATCGATCTCTCGGTCGGGTCCATCTACGGTTTCGCCGGGCTGATCGGGGCGCTCGTGCTCCGGAGCGTCCAGGCGAACGCCCTGGGAGTTCCCAACGGCGCAGGCGTCGTCGCGGAGGGGGGCGCTTCGCTCGCGGTCGCACTCCCGATTGCGCTCCTGGCATGTTGCGGAACAGGTGCCGCGTGCGGTGCTCTCAACGGTGGCCTCGTCGTCGGCCTCCGTCTGCACCCGTTCATCGTCACCCTCGGGACCCTCGGTGCCATCCGCGGCTTGTCGTTCGTCATGACCAAGGGGCTCACCATCAGCGGCGTGCCGGAGTCGCTCACCGACGGGTGCATGAAGCTCGCGATCGCTGGGACGCGGCCGGTGCCGGTCTTCGTGATGCTCGGGGTGTGTGCCGTCGCGAGCGTGGTGCTGGCCCGAACGGTCTTCGGCCGCTCGATCTACGCCATTGGTGGCAACGAGACCGCCGCGAAGTACTGCGGCGTGCCCGTCGGTCGCGTCAAGGTCATCTCTCACACCCTGTGCGGGCTTCTCGCCGGGCTCTCGGCGTGCATGGCTGTCGGCTACTTCGGCAGCGCGTCCCCGGGGGATGGCGAGGGGTACGAGCTGAAGGTGATCGCCGCGGCGGTGATCGGAGGCGCGGCCCTCTCGGGCGGGCGCGGCTCGGCACTGGGCGCGGTGCTGGGCGCCGTGCTGGTGGAGATCATCCATAACGCGCTTCTTATCTTGAACATCGATCCGAACTATTATAAGATCGCGATGGGTGCCTCCATCGTCGGCGCGGTCGTGCTCGACCAGGCCAAGGGGAGGCTGTCGGCCCGGCGCTGAACGGGGATCGGCACCTATACTCGGGGTCATGGCCACCTACTACCAGCTGGATTTCGAGAAGCCCGTCGCGGAAGTCGAGCAGCGCATCGAGGCGGTCGAGCGAGAGCTCTCGCGTCATGTACCGGCGTCCCCTGGGACCGAAACCGGCGACCCCGAAACCGGCCGCCTGCGGGATGAAGCCGAGACGCTCCGCCAACGGCGCGAAGCCCTCCTCCGCGAGATCTACGGCAAGCTCACCCCGTGGCAGACCGTCCGGGTCGCCCGCCACCCCATGCGGGCCCAGACCCGCGACTACATCGCGATGATCTGCCGCGATTTCGACGAGCTCCACGGGG
>JBMOHX010000296.1:0-5085 GCA_049317625.1 Phycisphaerales bacterium | reverse complement strand
CTTCTTCGTCGATGCTGTTCAGCGCGCGGCCCTGGATCACCGAGCGCTCTTCGATTTCGTGCCAACTCGGGCGGACGCCCTGAACGGTCGCGACCGCGAGCACCCGGTCACCGGCCTGCACGGCGGGGTTCAACTGCATCACCGGGGTGATCGCCGAGAGCGACGGCGAGACCGGGAGCAGCGCATCGATCTGGTCCTTTGTGAGGCGGATCTTGCGGAAGCTGAACGCGTCGCGCCGGTCCGGGGGCATGCGCGGGAAGATCCACACCTTGTTCGTGCCGAAGGTTGAGAACTGATCGAGCACGAAGGTCTTGAACCCGTTGCCCGCCGCGGCGAGCACGATCACGGCGGCGACGCCGATGATGATGCCCAGCGTGGTGAGCATGGCGAGGAACTTGTTCGCCCAGATCTGCTTGATGGCGAGGAAGACGGTCTGGACGATCCAGCGGACGATGATCACGGGGCGGCCCCTTCGGCGGCGGCCGCGCCCACGGCCTGGGCGGCGGCGCGGCGGAGAAAGTCGAGGTGGATCGGGTCCTTCTCGGTCGGGTTGTCGGAGACGATCTTGCCGTCGCGGAGCCGGATGATGCGTGCGGCGTTGCCCGCGACGTCTTCTTCGTGCGTCACGATCACGATGGTCTGGCCCTCGTTGTGGAGCTGTTTGAAGAGCGCGATGATCTCGTCGCTGGTCTTGCTGTCGAGGTTGCCGGTGGGTTCGTCCGCGAGGACGATGCTGGGCTGGTTGACCAGGGCCCGCGCGACCGCGACGCGCTGGCGTTGACCGCCCGAGAGCTGGTTGGGCCGGTGGTCCATGCGGTTGCCGAGGCCCACTTTCTTGAGCGCCTCTTCCGCCCTGCGCGTGGCGCCGCGCCAGTTCTTGGTGGAGTAGACCAGCGGCATCTTGACGTTCTCGAGCGCGGTGGCGCGGTTGAGGAGCTCGAAGCTTTGGAAGACGAACCCGATCTCCTCGTTGCGAACCTGCGCGAGCGAGCCCGCCGACATCCGGTGCGTCGGGCGGCCGTTGAGCTCGTACGTGCCGGTCGTGGGCTTGTCCAAACACCCGAGGACGTTCATCAGCGTGGACTTGCCCGATCCCGAAGAGCCCATGATCGCCACGAACTCGTTCTTGCGGATGTCCAGGCTCACACCCCGCAGGGCGTGCACCTTCTCGGTGCCCACGCGGTAGACCTTGTGCAGATCGCGGATGCAGATCGTCATCGCGGCTCAGCCTTTGGGCCGCTCCTTGGAATCCGCCGCGTTCTCGATCTCGGCCTTCTTGGTGTCGGTTTTGGCGGCGGATTCGTCGGTCACCGTCTGCTCGTGCTTGAGCTTGGCCAGCGTCTTGAAGGGTCCGATGACGATCGTGGCGTCGAGAGCCAGCCCGCCGGAGATGATGGTGTCCGCGAGATCGCTGGGCCCGGTGGTGACCGGCACGACGCGCGCCTTGCCGCTCTCAACGACGAAGACCACCCGCGCGAACTTCTTGCTCCGGTCCACGCGCGGGTCGTTCGCGACGCTCGTGGGGAGCTCGTCGATCGCGTAGTCGATCACCGCCTGGCTGGGCACCTTCACGACGTCGCGGAATGTCTCGACCTGGACCTCCGCGTTGGCGGTCATGCCGTCCCGCAAGAGCACGCCCTCGGGGAGTTCGAGGATGATGTCTGTCTCGAAGTACGACGTGTTGTCCCGATCGGTCTTCTTCTTCAGACCAACATGATCGATGGTGCCGATGAACGACGCGTCCGGGAAGGCGTTCACGTAGACCTTGGCCTTCTGGCCTTCCTTCACGGGGGCAACGTTCGCTTCGTCAACCCGCGCCTTGAGGAGCATCAGCCCGAGGTCCGCGATCTCCATGATCACCGAGCCGGGGTTGTTCAGCGTGCCCACGACCACGGTTTCGCCGACCTCCGCGTCCAGGCGGGTGATGATCCCGTCGAACGGGGCCTTGATGACCGTGTTGTCCAGGTCCTTCTCGGCCCGGGTGATGTTCGCGCGGGCGATCTCGATCGCGTACTGCTGCGCCTTGAAGTTGCTGTCCGCGCGGAGGTACTCGGCCTCGGCGTTGTCCAGCTCGGTCTTGGGGATGTCCTTCGTGGCGAAGAGCTCTTTGCGGCGGTTGAACTCGATGCTGGCGTTGGCCAGTGCCGCGCGGGCGCCTTCCAGCCTCGCTTCTTCCGACTTGAGCTGCGCCTTGGCGGAGTCGAGCAATGCAGCGAGGTCGCGGGCGTCGAGCCGGACCACGACGTCCCCGTCTTTGACCGTCTGGCCCTCGCGGAAGGGGAGCCCGATGATGCGGGCGCTCACCTGGGAAGAAACCTCAACCTTCGTCTTGGGCTCGATCGTGCCCGGCGCGGAGACGGTTCTCACCAGGTCGCCCTGGGAGACCCGCCACAGCTTTACCTTCACCCCCTGCGCCTGGGGATTGAACTGGTCCGTCCACTTCTTCAGGGTGCCCGACGATTGCAAGTAGTACCCGGCCCCGGCCAGCCCGAGGAGCACCACGACGAAGAAACCCAGCAGCCATTTCCACACCGGTTCGACTCCCGGGCTCACGCCCCACGTCAAGGCTCACACCACCGGGCCCGCTCAGGGGCCGGTGCTCGCGATCCGACCCCGGGGCCGCCCGGCTAGGATCCGCACGTTCCTTGGGAGTTCCCCGTCCTCGCTGTCGATACCGACCTTCTCCCGCACGATCGTACGCTCATCTTTCTCCCCCGTAACACCGCCACGGCACCCGCCATGCCCCGCGTGACCCGCGGCCACGGATTCCTCGAACAACTCCTCGCTCGTCTCCGCGCTCGGAAGGCGGACTCGTTGCTGCCCGAGGAGCTCCGCTCCGGCCTCGTCGTCGATATCGGGTGCGGCTCTTTCCCCCTCTTCCTGACCCGTACCCGCTTCGCCCGCAAGCTTGGGCTCGATCGCCAGTACCTCCTGTCATTGCCACCCCAAGTTTCACAGGGCATCGAACTCCGCGGCTTCGACGCCCACGCGTCGCAACCACTCCCCCTGGCCGACGACGAGGCGAGCGCGGTGACCTTGCTCGCGGTCTTCGAGCACATCCGGCCCGACTGCCTGGTCCTGCTTCTCACCGAGATCCACCGCGTGCTGGTCCCCGGCGGCGTGTTCGTTCTCACGACCCCATCGTCCGCGGCTGAGCCGGTGCTTCGCGCGCTCGCCGCGGTCGGGGGCATCAGCAAGGAAGAGTTCGAGGAGCACACCGACCACTACTCCCGGGACAAGATACGCCAGGTGCTCCGCCAGACCCCGTTCGCGCCCGAGCTTACGGACTTCGGTCTGTTCGAGTTGGGGATGAACGTGTGGGTGCGGGCGCGCAAACAATCCCCGCCATGACCCAGTCCGCTCAGCCAACCTCGAGCCCGCTACAGGACCCTCTCCTGTCCGTGGTGATTCCCGTCTACAACGAGCAAGCGACCATCCTCGCGCTCATCGAGCGGGTTCGAGCCGTGCCGATCCGCAAGGAGCTTGTCATCGTCGACGACTGCTCGACCGACGGCACCGACCGGGTGCTCGCCTCGATACCCCCGGCCGACGACCTTCAACTTCTGCGCCACACGGTCAACATGGGCAAGGGTGCCGCGCTGCGGACCGGGATCGCGGCGACGCGGGGGGAGATGGTGATCATCCAGGACGCGGACCTCGAGTACAACCCGGCGGAGTACCCGCGGCTGGTCGAGCCCATCGTCTCCGGCGTTGCCGATGTGGTCTTCGGCTCGCGCTTTGCCGGGGGTGAACGCCACCGCGTGCTCTACTTCTGGCACTCTGTGGGCAACCGCTTTCTGACGCTCTGCTCGAACGTCTTCACCAACCTCAACCTCTCCGACATGGAGACCTGCTACAAGGTCTTCCGCGGCGAGCTGATCCGGTCCATCCCCATCGAGGAGAACCGCTTCGGCTTCGAGCCCGAGATTACGGCGAAGGTCGCCGCCCGCCGCTGCCGCGTGTACGAAGTGGGGATTTCCTACGAGGGCCGCACGTACGAAGAGGGCAAGAAGATCGGGTGGAGAGACGGGTTTCGGGCGTTGTGGTGCATCTTCAAGTACAACGCTCTGCGCTGATCGGTCTCCCGACGCCGGGCTCGGCGAGAGGATTCACTCGTGGTTCAACTCCTCACCGCGATGCTCCTGATTCTCGCGACGTGGGCGGTCGTCGCCCCGTCTCTGATCGGGATCGGGCTGCTGGTCCGCAGGGCTTCGGGGGCGAGGTCGCTCGACGCCACGCAGCTCTCCATGTGCTTCTGGGTCGGCGCGGCGGTGGCCACCATGCTTCTGCAGGTCTGGCATGTCGCGCTCCCCGTTGACGGACGCGCGACCGGGATGCTCTGCGCATTCGGGGCGCTTGGACTCGCGCTCCACGCGGGCCCGCTACTTGGCGTGTTTCGCGCGGCGGTCCGACGACCGGTCGCATTGAGCCTCTGCATCGTCGGTTGCCTCTGGCTCGCGAACCGCGCCGCGGGCCCGTGCGACCACCCCGACAGCGGGCTGTACCAACTTCAGGCGGTGCGGTGGGCTTCCGAGTTTCCGATCGTGCCCGGCCTTGCGAACCTCAACAACAACCTCGGGTTCAACAACTCCGGCGCGTTGCTCGCGGCGACGATGGACGTGGGTTTCTGGTACGGACGGGCCGCCCATCTCTTCAACCCGGCGCTGCTGGCGGCGCTGCTGGTTCAAGCTGTCATCGAGATTTCTCGAGCGCTTCGTGCGCAATCGGGCACAGAACTGGGCCTGCACTTACTCGGGGCCGCGTTCCTCACGCCCGTGGTCGACCTCGCGATCAGTCCGCACGCGTCCAGCTTCACGACCGACCTCGGCACTTCGGGCATGCTCTTCGTCGCGGGAGCGCACGCGTTGAGCGCGCTGGTCCGGCCGAAGACCGAACCGGCGGAGGCCCGGTTCGACTTGCTCGCGATTGCCCTGCTCGCGTCGTGCGCCGTGACCTGGAAGCTCAGCGCCGCGGGGCTCTCGCTGTGTCTCTTCCTGCTCGCCGCGGCTGCGTGGTGGCGGGGTGCGCACCCCGGCCGGGCGATCGCGCTCGGAGTCGCTTCCGCCATGAGCGGGCTGTTGGTCG
>JBMOHX010000295.1:0-5115 GCA_049317625.1 Phycisphaerales bacterium | reverse complement strand
AGAGAGCTTCGGGTTTGCTTTCACGCTCTCCCAGGCCTGCTTGTCCGGGAGTTTCCACCCCGGCTGCTGGCGTGGATCCGCGAAGTACCTCTCATCCAAGCCTGTCTGCTTGTCTGGGGCATAGTAAAACCCGCCCTTCTCCTTGCACTGCGACTCGTCGAGCTGCTCCGCGATCCACTCCGACCGCCAGATGTCGCTCGCGTTCTTGTTCAGCACATAGCACCGGCCAAGATCCTGCGGGGGCTTCCGCCGGTCCCCCAACACCTGCCACGCCACCACCCCACCCGCGGCCACCACCACCCCCGCCGCCGCCAACGCCCACTTCGGAACACCCCTCTTGCCTGTAGGGCCCGGTGGCAGCTTCAACAACCGCTCCCGCACCACTTCGAGCGTGCCGGCGTCCTTCTGCGGGCTCATCAGCGAGTCGGCGATGTCGTGCAGCGCTTTGCCCGGGGGCCCCAGGCGCGTCCACTCCTGCGAGAGCGCGAACCCCGCCGACTCGGGCGCCTCCCGGCGCATGACCAGTTCGAAGATGAGCTTGCCGAGCGCGACCAGATCGTTCGCGGAAGCATCTGTTCCGACCTCTGTGCTCGGGAGCAAGTCCGTCAGAAACGCCCGCTCGACCTGCTGGTTCGAGTTCACGTCGATCAGCACGTTTGCCGAGTGCAGGTTCCCGTGGCCACGACCTCCACCCGCTTCCCTGAGCTCGATCAATGCCGACGCGACGTGCGCGGCGACGAGCCCGATGACCCCCGGATGCGGCTCCCACGCGCCCGTGACCAGTTTCTTCGCCGTTTGCGGGTACAACCGCGTCACGTAATACGCGGCGTCCTCGGTCTTCTCCGCGGCGTAGATCGGCGCCCAGTGCTTGGCACCCTTCTCAACCAGCTTCTTCTGAATGTTCGCGGCATCCAAAAACGCCGCGGCCTTCCGCTCCCACGCCGGCGCGATGAACCCGCCCTGGTTCCCCTCGTAAACCTTGATCGAGACTTCGTAAGAGCCCTCGGCACCCGCCGGCCTCCCCTCGTAGAGGGAGAATGGACCGTGCGTGTCGTACCGTTCACCCGTTTCGAACCGTCCGAATCCCGGCATGAGGCCCCCTTGGCAGGAAATCACGCCGCCCGCGCGAGCGCGAGCGGCGTGACAGAGGTCTTGATGTAAGGAGGAGGCTTAGTTCTTGGGAATCTGAGGGGTCACGCAGATAACCCCGCTTGCACCCGCGACCAGCTTGATGGTTTCCCCGTCCTTGAAGCAATCGGTTGTGAGCGGGATGATGAGCTTTCGGCTGTCTTCCGAAGCGGATGGCTTCATCGCGAGGCTATACGACATCACCGCGAGGTGCCTGACCTGACCCTTGTTCCAGGTGGCCCAGATCGGGTCGTTTCGCTTGAGCGTCGTCATGCCGGTGTTCGACTTGTCGAAGTTGTACGTGCGCCGGCACTCGCTGGTCTGGGCGCGCCGGGCCCCCCCTGCGGCGAAGTACTCTGCCGGAGTGCCGCTCGCCGCCCACTGCACCTTCTGCTCTTCGGTCAGCCCGACGAGATCGACCTGGAGAGGCACATTGGCGAACGTCGAAGCGAACTGGTTCTCCACCTCGAGGGTGATGGTGTAGTTCCCCAGCCGCGGCTTGCTCGTGCAGCCAACCCCTCCGAACAGCATGACCGCCATCAATCCGGCCAGCACCGCCACCTTCGTCCACGCGTTTGTCATGTCAGCATTCCTCACTTGGGGCCGGATTCCGACCAGCCCGATTGTTCTTCCATAGGAAGCCGCGACCGCCGACCCCCGGCGCGCCCGCTTTACCTCTTCACGGACCGAAGACACTCGTTCACCACACCGCGCAACTCGACCCGCTGGGCCGCGTCCGGCACGATCAGCGACCGGCACGCCACGAGCAGAGCGTACAACTCCGTCATCACGGGGTCAAAGATCTTGTGGATCCCCCCCGGGGGAGCATCGCCATAGTCGCGGCACAGGCTGTCCGGGCCCAACCCCGAGAACATCCGGATCACCGCCGCCAATGCCCGGTACCACAGTCTGGGCGGGATCGCCGCGAAGGCCTCTTCGGATCCATTCCCGCCGTGCAAAAGCCGGTGCGCTCCCAGCGACTCGACGAACCGCGCATCCGCTTTCATCGCGTCCCCGATGCGATCGGCGAGGTCGCGGCCTTCGCCCGCGCCGCGCCCGGCTTGCATCGCCAGGCTCAGCATGTCGTCCAACGCCACCGGGAGCGGGCGGGTCCCGTCCACCAGCAGCGTTCGCACGCCCAGTACCGCGAGGGCGTACATGTCGCAAGGGCTCGAGAGGAGCGGAACCATCTCGAAGCTCACGTCCTGGATCGGAACCCCAAGGGCGCTGCGGAGCCTGGTCACGATGTCCGGGTTCAGGGCGTGTGGAAGGGTCCGGATTCGGATCTCGCCCGCCGCCATCGCCTGCTGCGCATCAACGACCGCATAGAGGTCGACCCGGGTCGCCCCCACTCCGAACCTCAGCCACAGAAGGTCGTTCGCGCCCGCCTGCACCCGCTCCTGCGTGGCCAGCGTTCCTTCCAGGATCGCCCCGTTCATGTCCCCGGTCACGTTGCGCAGCCGCAGCCATCCCCTGCCCTGGGCGGATCGGCCAGCGGTGCCCGCGGAGTAGATCGATACGTTGCCGCTCCGCCCCCCCACGTAGTACTTCGCCTGCGTCGCGGGGATTGGCAACTCCACCGACTCACCCGGCTGCACCAGACACGTCCGCGCGGTCCACCAGAGCGGCGCAACCCCCGCCCCCTCCGCCATCCGCACCCGGAAGCTCGACGCGGTCACATTCAACAACGGGGTTTGCGTGCCCAGGAGCGCCGCGCGGACCGCGGCAACCGCACCCGTAAACGCCATCAGCTTCAGGTGGAGCGTCTCGACCAGACGGGTGCTCCCCGACGGCGAGCCCATCATCAGCCAGCCTCCCCCGTCTGCGCCTCCCGCGGTCGAAGCCTGCGCGAGCAGGCGCTGCAGAGCATCACCGGCCGGGGTGTCCGTCGGCCCGCCCGTAAGGGCATCTACATATTGCTCGTAGCTCAGCGGCGCGTACGGGGCCACCATCATCAGGCCCCCGCCCGCGTTAAGAGGTGCGACGTCGGAACCCGCCCCCAACGCCGAAAGATCGACCCCCGAGGAATCGATCTCCACCAGCGGGGACTGCTCGCCGAGGTCCTTCTGCCACAGGCACCGCACGAGCGTCGATGAGTACCCAGGGGCACCCTTGGCCCCGAGCGCCGCATCGTCCGTGCACAGTTCCCACGCGGCGTTGGTACGGCGGTCCTTGGCCGCGACCGGCATCAGCCGCTTGGTGTCGATCAGGATCGGTGCCGGATGCGAAGACTCCCACCCGGTGTGGACCAGGCCGCCCCCGCCGAAGGGCCGGCCCGGGGCGGATTGGGTGCGGTCGAACCACTCGCACCGCTCGGCCCAGCGGTCGTCGAGGACCCTGTTGTTCAGCACTTCGCGGAAGGTGGGCAACGCCCCCGCCAGCCCTGCGAGGTCCTGCACCCACAACTCAACCCATCGGAGCACGCGCCCCGAGGAATCGCAGATCGCCCCAAGATAGACACGAGCGTCCAGCAACTCCCGGAGCAGCACAAACGGCCCCCCCTCGACCCCCTTGCCCGCTTCAGTACGCACGACGACGGCGAGGCGAACGGGAGACGCCGCGGCGTCCGCGGTCAGGGGCGCGCAGGCGTAGCCAGTGGGCAAGGTCGACGGGAGTTCACTGAAGACGGTCGCTGGGGACGAGAAAGTGGACACTGGGCGCTCCCAAGGTGCGCGGGTATCGCGTCACGGGCGGAGTGTATTCGTTCCGACCTCGCTCCGTCCCGCCCATCAAATATCTAGGAAGGGCTCGACGATTCGGGACGGCGCAGTAGACTGGTCGCTTCCGGGCATGCCGCCCGAGCCGGAGCCCCTCATGAACTTCCGCCGCCTTGCCTCGATCTCCGCCATCGCGTGCGTCCTTTCCGCCGCCGGATCGGGTGCGCTCGCACAGTGCGCCTCGTTCGGTGTCACATCGGGTCCGGGCGTGATCACACCGGGGACCACCGACATCGGCAACCACTGCGACGACTGCGTGACCACCGTCGCGCTCCCGTTCCCCGTGACCCTCTACGGCGCGGCGTACAACTCCGCCGCCATCAGCAGCAACGGCAACGTGCAGTTCACATCGAGCAACACGGTGTTCGCCAACGCCTGCCTCCCCCAGTCCGGCCTGGGCACCACGATCTTCGCGCAGTGGGATGACCTCCGGACCGACGGCACCGGCAACGGCATCTTCACGTCCACCACGGGGATCGCCCCCAACCGGGTGTTCAACATCGAGTGGAGGAGCGTGTACTACTCCGGCGGCGGTGCCTCCAACTTCGAGGTCCGGCTCTTCGAGGACGCCTCCCGCTTCGAGATCGTCTACGGCACGGCCGACCAGCTCGGCAACAGCGCCACCGTGGGCGTTCAGCACTCTTCGGGCATCTCGCGCCAGTACTCCTGCAACACCTCGGTCCTCACGCCGGGCACGATGCTGACCTTCGCCTGCACCAACGACGCCGTGCCGCCGGCTGGTTCGGGTGCCGCGGCCCCGGCCACCGTGTACGCATGCGGCGCCGGTGAGGCCACGCGTCTGACGGTGAACGTCACCTCCGGATTCAACCCGCCCAGCACGGGACTGGCGGTCAGCGCGAACCTCTCCTCCATCGGCGGAGCAGCTTCCCAGGCCTTCTACAACGACGGCACCCACGGCGATCAGACCGCCAACGACAGCATCCACACCTACCAGATCACCGTGACCAGCTCGGTCACCCCGGGCAACAAGGTGATCCCCTTCACCGTGAGCGATGCTCAGAGCCGCTCCTCGGGCGGCGCGATCGCGCTCTTGGTCAACCCGTGCCCGATCCTCGGTCCCGACGTCTTCGTGGCACGGCTCACCGACATCGCCCACTACGGGTCCGCCGGCGACATCACCGCGTACGCGGTCGGCACCGACGCCTGCAACATGGGCGACGTACCCGTGCAGTGGCTCGCCGGGAACACCCAGCACCCCGTCATCGCTCAGAACTTCTACCGCCTGAAGGACGGCCGCTTCGAGCAGATC
>JBMOHX010000294.1:0-5141 GCA_049317625.1 Phycisphaerales bacterium | reverse complement strand
CCCGCTCCCCGCGCTCGCCACAGCAAAGCAAGCCGATTGCCCCAAGCACACGGTGGTCGAGGCGGGCTGCTGGGTAAAGAACGCAACCAGCCCTGAGCCCGGGACAGGTGTGTAGTACTCGAGCTGGGCCCAGTCCACCACCGAATCATCCTCGACGATCAGATCGAGAAAGCCGCGGCTCTGGATCTCACGGCAGAGGTTCCGCCGCGAGCCGTTCCCCAGCGGCCACGCGACGAGGGGAAGCTGCGTTTCCAGGTCACCGCCGAGGAGTCGCCCCTGGTCGTCAACATTGGTGCCACGAATCCAGGAGAACGGGTAGTAGCCCGATTCGGTATTGCCGGAACCAAAGAACCGGAACACGCTGTTGGCGAAGCTCGCATTGGCTCCAGAGCCGGTCGCGAAGCCCACGCCAAATCGATCGTTTGCGGGCGTGCCCGAGGTCGCGGGACGAACCCTGACCTTGAGCCTCCCGGACAAAATCGTCGAGTCCACGCCGGTGAAGCTGTGCGCGAACACGCGGTCGCCGAAGTTGCGTTCGTCAAACTCCAGCAGGTCGCTCCCGCCCGAGAAGCTCGACGCCCAGTCGCGGAGGGAGACGCGGGGCGTCGGGAGGGGCTCCGCGGGGGCCGGATCATCAGGGGGAAGAACAAAGAGGTCGTTCGTGCCGGCGCTCACGATGTTGAGCTCGGTTTCACAGTACATCTGCACGGTCGTCGTGGGGGACACCGCCGCACCGCAGGGACTCTCGTACACGAAGTCATAGAGTCCGGCATCCTGGGCGCGGGTGCCTCGCACCCACAGCCATCGCGTGTTCGTGCCCTCATAGCGGCCGGGGGTCTCAACCATCGGGATGCCATTGTGACGCCACTGGATGTTGGATACCGAACCGGAAACCTCGGCCTCCAGCATGAAGTTGCGATCAATACCGGTGGTCCATCCCTGGAGCGGTGCGATCAGCCCCGACACGCCGAGCGCCACAGTCGCCGACGTTGCCACGCGCGGGTTGCCGTTCGTGCACGGGCCGGAGGCAACGCAGAAGTAGTTGCCCGCGTCACCGAGCGCGCAGTTGCTGATTTGCAGCGTGCCGGTCGCCGCGCCGGAGATCACCGACCCCCACGCGGTCACCCCGTCCTGGAGTGGACCGCGGGTGGTGCTGTGCCAACGGTACGTGATCGACTGGTACCCGGCGGCCTGCATCGTCATCGTCGCCGCTGATCCGATGCAGACAGAAGCCGCGGCGGGCTGGCTCACAATCCGCGGGGCGATCGCCTCGCCGGTGTACGGCGCACCGGAGGGAACCAACACACCGCACCCCTGGGCGTCATACCCGCGCGTGCTGGAGTCGTCATGGACGCAGCCATTCGCGTCGGCGAATCGGTAGTAGACCAGCAGATTGGTCAGGTTCGCATCCGTGAGGGTGTTCATCGTGCACCGGATCTGATCCGCCGTGCGCGCGATCCTCCACACCTTCATCTCGTCGCAGGAGAAAGCCATGCCGCCGCCCACGTCGAACCGGCGTCCGCCACCCACGATCGCCGGCAGCGAGCCCGGGCGGAATCGCTGAGCCACCAGGGTGGAGTCGACGTAGAGGCGGATGTACGTTCCGTCGAAGGTAATGGCGACATGATGCCAGGAGTCCTTCTGGAACACGGGCCCCTGACTGGCGAGCTCGGTTCCATCCACCACGACCTGAACAGCGACCCCCGAGATACCGTAGTCGACGAAGTCGATGTTCCAGGCCGACTGGAACGTACCCGAGTACTCCGCCAAGTGGCCACGATTCGAACCGAAGTTGTTCACGTTCACCCATGCCTCACAGGTAAACGCGGAAGAGTCGAAGTTCGTGCCCTGAGCCTGCATCGAGTCGCCCCAGCCGAGCGAAAGGGCGTTCCCATACTGTCCCCACGCGTGGGACGCGACCGCGGCCCCCACAAATGCGGCGGCCGTGAGCAGATTGCGGTGTTTGATCCACGCGTGCATGCGACGTCCTCCGGGTAAAAGGGGAGTCGCGGCACCGCGGCCCCCTCCGGTTCAAAGGGCGAAGCTGCACGATGACCGCCTTGTGCTTTTTGGGGCTTGGAAGTGATTTTTCTTGGACCGCACGGGCCGCCGCACCCGATCCCGCAACGCTGGTCGGCACCTGCGCTTAGGAAAGCTGCCCGACGAGAATGACGTAGCCGTCCGGGTCTGAGACACGGAGTTCGCCGTGCTCCATGTAGAACGGGCGATTCACCTCGAACACGACGCGGCGTCCGCCGTTGGGGCCGGGCTGCCCGCAGTACTTTCCACCGTCGAACACCCCGTGAGCGAGAAGGTACGTACGTAGCGCTTCGACGTCGTCGCAGTACATGTAGAAGAGAACAGCCTGCTCCTCAGACCTGAGGTCGGGACCGGCCTGGGCCAACATGATCCGTGCTTGCCCATTTCCGGCCTGGGCCCAGACCGCGCGGCCCGAGGGGTTGCAGTGGCGGCCGAGTTCGCCGAGGCCGAAGAGCGCGTAGAACGCGAGCGATTGCTCGACGTCCGCGACGTGGGCGTAGGGCACGAGCGAGTTGACGTGGTGCGGTGCGAGCGGCGTGCTGTCGGTGGGTTTCATCAGATTCCGGATCCATTGCTTGTGGTGCGAGGTTTACCCGCGCCGGTCGAGCATATCACAGCCACGCTTTCGCGAGGGCCGACGATTGGCGAGCTCCCCCAACGGCGATGGCTGGTTGCCGCGAGATTGCCGCGGGCAGTATGCTGGCGCCGACACCGCTCCCGCGAAACTGCGCGGCCTTGGGTACGGGCGTGGTGCAACTGCCCGTTGAAGCAGGAGGGCGGCATGGCACGACGCGTATCGAAGAAAGCAGCAAACGCACGCGCCCGCGGTTCAATGGACGGCCGCGACATCCGGTCGCGGGTGCTCCGAGGCGCGGACTTGCGTGGTGTACGCGCGGAGGACGTGATCGCGCAAGGGGTCGACGCGAGGGATTCGAACTGGGAGGGCGCGGTGCTCCGCCGCGCGATGATGCGGGGAGCCGATCTCCGCGGGGCGAACTTCCGCAACACCGACCTGTGCGGCGCGAACCTCGTGGGCGCGGACCTGCGGGGCGCGCGATGGGATGGGGCGTTGCTCCGGCGCGCCAAGCTCCTGGGCGCGAAGTTGGACAGCGGCGCACTGGACCACGTCGATACCTTCGGCGCTGCGCTCCCCGGCGTGGCAAACGTGGAGCCCCATTGGTTCCGCACGAGCCGAGATACCCATCCTTCGATCGCGTGGCTGCCCGCGGGAGCGGGGGCGCGGGTAGGAGACGAGGTGCTCGCCGTGGCGGATCACCTCTGCGTCACGGTGCTCTGGGATGCCCGAACCGGTGACGCGATTCGACAACTGGGGCATCGATTCGGCTCGCCCGCGGAGATCGGGTTCACGGCGGATGGCCGGGTGCTGGCGTCGGCCTGCGGGTGCTGGATCACCCTGTACGATCCGCTCTCTGGCGTCGAGATCGGCGTGCTGCGGGAGCGAACCCTGGACGTGAGCTCGCTCGCGGTCTCGCCTCGGGAGCCGGTGCTCGCGAGCGGGCTGAGCGGCGGGCTCATCCGCATCTGGAACCACGCGGAGCAGCGGGTTGTGCGCACGTTCCGCGGGCACAGAGATCACATCTGGAACCTGGCGTTCTCGGGGGATGGCCGGTGGTTGTTCAGCGTCTCGAAGGACGGCACGATTCGACGTTGGGAGATCGAGACCGGGAGGTCTCGGCGGTTGGTCAAGGCACCGCCCGAAGCTGTGCGCTGCGCGAGGCCCTCTCCCGACGGCGCGGTGCTGGCCGTCGGCACCACAGGGTCCGCGGTGCACCTTCTTCGATGCGAAGACGGCAAGCTCATGGGCCGGTTCAGTTCCCCGGTCAGCGGTGTCCATCGCGTGGACTTCGCTCCGGGAGGCGGGGTTCTCGCCGGCGGTTGCTTCGATGGGAAGGTGAGGCTGTGGGAAACAGGCGGAACGGGCCCGGCTCGGACGCTGCACGCGCACGTGGGCGAAGATCCAAGGGCGCTTCACTTTGGAAGCGAGGTCGCGTTCTCGCCGGGTGGTCGAAGCCTTGCGACTGGTGCCTTGGACGGCACGATCGAACTGTGGGATCCGGCCTCTGGAGCGAAGCGGCTGACGCTGCGGGACGGGGACGCTTCCGGCGTGACCTTCTCGCTGTCGCTTGATGGGAAGCGCGTCGCCACCCTTGATTCGCACGGCAACATCCGCGTTTGGGGGCAGCCCGAGTGCCGGGTGCTCTGCACGATCAAGTCTGGCGGCAAGCTGGTGGGCAGCCCGGCGTTCTCTCCCGAAGGCGGGCTTGTGGCGGCGATGGAGGAGAGCGGCAGGTTACGGCTTTGGGATTCGCACAGCGGAAAGACACGGCGCCGACTACCCGGTCCGCTCGCGGCATCAATGCGGGGAACGGAGTTGATATTGGGGCCGCGCGCGGCGCCGAAGGGCCATCTGCTGTTCTCGCCGCGGGGTGACTCGGCGGCGGGAGCGGGAGAGAGGAATCGGCTGCACGTGTGGAGCGTGAGCAACGCGCGGACCCTGTCGCTGAAACGGGATGACTTTGATCCCCCAATGCTGTCGTTCTCAGCCGACGGGCGCTGGGTGGCGACCTGCTCGGGCGATCAATCGGTGTGGCTGATCGACGCGATGAGTGGCAAGCGGCGGCGTGTGCTGAAGGGGCACACGGACGAGGTCATCAGCGTCGCGTTCTCGCCTTCGAGTCCGAGTCTGCTCGCGAGCGGGTCGCGCGACGACACCGTGATTCTGTGGGACGCGGGCACCGGGACGTTGATTCGGCAGCTCCGGGGTCACCGCGACTGCGTTCGGTGCGTGGCGTTCTCGGAGGATGGCCGATTCATCGCGAGCGGCTCCGATGACGGGACGTCGCGGGTGTGGGAATCGGCGACGGGGAAGCCGTGTCGAGTTCTCCGGGTGCCCCGCACGACATGGATCGACGGGGTTTGGAGAGTCACATTTTCACCAGACGGAGAGAGGCTGGCGGGCGAGTCGTGGGGTCGCGTGCTGGTTTGGGCGTGGGCTCGGGGCGAGCTTCTGCATCAGCTTGATGAGCTCTCCGGTGTGGTTTTCACACGGGACGGGAAGCGCGTCATCGGGGACGCTAGGG